>DATIOX010000074.1:0-3111 GCA_035472675.1 Candidatus Dormiibacterota bacterium | reverse complement strand
CAAAGCAACCAGCACCTCCAGCAAGGCGTAAAGATGAAGCGGTCGCCATCGCCGAATTCTCGATGCTGCGGCGATCGCGTTCCCTAGCGCCAGACCCGCCATAAAACTGGAAAGAATTAACGCCGCCGCCCAGACCGAGTTACCGAATGCGAGCCCGCTTAGCCGCAGCCAGAGCGTTTCGAATATGAGTGCACCAACCCCGGACAGAAAAAGAATGAAAGAGAGAACAGCAACAGGCGCGCCGGCGCATAGATTTGGCAGCCGCGGCGCAGAAATGGCGTAGACGTGGTGTTTGCGCAACTTGTCATCGTCGTCGCGTACCATTTTTTGTGATCTTAAGCGGGAGTGGCTACATCTCCCATTATCTATTGTTCAACGCTATTCCAATGGATGAGAGAGGGATTAGCGCGGAGGATGAAATCCGAAATCGGTTTCCAATTTTGCCCATAGCCAATCAACGAATCCATCTTTCTTGATAGCGGCTGCATTGTTAGCAGCGAGCTCCTCCGCTTTCCCAACACTCCGGTTTAAGCAGTAAACATAGGTAAGAAGGAATGTGTCGTTGAGACTAAATATGCCACGAGCTTTCTGGTCCTCCAGAAGACGAACCGCCTCGCCGATATCGCGCCTCGCCAGCGCGCCGGCAATCAAGTCCGGCAGAATCTCAAGCGGCGGCGCGGCTGAATTGCTGGCAATCCGCTCTGCTATCGCAAGCCGGAATTCGTCGCTGCCCAAGACTTCCAGAACCGGCGTCCGGAGACGCGAGCCGCGGAGATAAAGATCCAGCTCGGCCAGTTTGTTGGTTCCAATTGTTTCGGAAAGAAATCGGGTCTCGCGAACGGCAAATAATGATGTCATCGATTTATTTAGTGTCTCCGGCCAGATTCGGGCGATCACCGGCGACGAGAGAAAACGATCAGCGGCGGCTGACGTGTCCATGTAATCGGAGGCGAAGCGAAAGTTCGGTTTTTCATCCTCTGGCGCGTGGCTCGGCGCCTGGCTCAACCGTTTCGGGTAATTATCCGCCAGCGGGGCGATGTCGCGCGTAATGCGATCTATCTCTGCGCCATCCATCAAAAACAACGCCGCCAATTGTTGTGGAACCTCGGCCCCGATGCGTCGCAGGTCCTCCCCCGAGGGCGGCTCGCGCCATAATCGGCGGATTTGTTCTTCGCTAACTTTGTGTCCCGGTCCGTTGATACCCATCATGATCCATTCCCCGTCCGCATTGGCCCAAACCGAGGTATTGGGAAACGCATTGTGAAACGCGCGCAGAATCGCCTTCGATTCCTCTACCTTCAGCTGATAGATCGGCAGCCAGAAACTGGCGATCCCGCCCTCTTTGAGCCGACTCTTCATCAACGAAAAAAACTCTTCGGTGTAAAGATTCACAGAACCAGCGACTTTCGGCGGAGGCGGCTCGCCGGAAATTATATCGTACTGCTGCGGGCTGGCCTGAAGGAAGAAGCGCCCGTCTTGGACCACTGTGCGGACACGCGGATCGCGCAACGGATTAGGGTAATTGATGCCGGCATAGAAATCGGAAAGGTGGAACACCTCTTTTGAAATATCCACGACATCCATGCGCTTGACGTTCGGCCCGTGAAGCAGCGCATCTGCGGTGACCCCGCACCCATAGCAGAGAAGCAACACCTGTTGCGCTTCTGGACGAAACGCGAGTGGCAGATAAGCGAACAAGCGCATGTAACGCTGGTTGCGCAGATCAGTGGCCGACATCGAAAAGGCGTTGGTCAACAGCCGGTAGTAATACGGTTCGCCAAAAAGATCGCGTCGCAGCAACTGATACGTGTCTGAGGTCCCCTCGATCTTTTTCACAACGTAGGCCAACCCGCGCCCTTGGTCGTCGAGTTCATAGGGACGACTCGCGTGTTCGAAAGGCGTGTCCCCACGATGGTATGAAACAATTGCGACGATGAGAAGTAGTCCCGCGTAAAGCGCAGCGATTACGAATTTGATGGGCCGCTTAAAGGCCGACGCTGTTTGTTCGCCGCTAAGCGCGGCGAGCAAAGCATACGCTACGGCGCATAAGACGAGACTCCACTGAAGGCCGAGGTTCGGCAACAGCGCAAAACTTGCTATCAGTGGACCAGCTGCTGCCCCCGCCGTGTTGAACAATGTCGCGACTCCAGTGCTGTTCATCCGGTCTTCCACGCTCGCTTGGACAAGGGCAACGATGGTCGGAAACAAAATCCCTGACAAAAATGAGACGGGGAACATTAAGGCCAGGCACAGCAATACGATTTGCGGCCAGGAAGCGAGGCTAAAAGCACCAGCGGGCGTTTTCACCGCCTCGCCCGGAAAGAAAAGGTATGACAAAAGCACTGCAATCGCCGTCAGCAGCAACAGGATAGGAAGCAATTGATTCGATCGAGCGGAGCGGCGATGCATCATGCCCGCCGCAACGCCGCCCAAGCCAATTCCCGCCAGCACAATCGCGAGCATTATGGCAAATGCCGTGGGGGTTGAGACGACGTACAGCCGTAAAAATCGGAACCAAATCACTTCCAGCGATAAAAGGAGGCAGCCCGTCCCAAAGCTGATGAAAAGCATACGCCACGGCGGCCAATATCTTGCGACTAAACGCAGAGGAAGCGTTCGCTCAGGAACAAGCGCAGCCGTGTTCCCGTCAATTTGTGTTATCAGCAAAGCGACCGCGGCAGCGCTGCAACTCGCCAAACCTGCGGCCAAACTTGTGCCTCGAAGACCAAACGCCGCGATGAGATAACCTTCACCGAGCACAGCGCCAACTACCGCGCCCAAGGTATTCGAGCCATACAAAAAACCAATCGCGCGGCCAAAATTGGTTTGCTGCAACATTGGATCTTCGATCAACACGGGAAGCGTCAACCCCATGGCCGTTGTCGGCAGAAGTAGAATCAGGAAAGACACTATGAATCGCAGTCCGAGGAGCGTGGGCTGATAATTCCAGAGCATTTGCCACACAGGTCGCAACAATCCGCCTAGCGCCGGAAGACCAAAAACGATTGTGCAACCAAGCAAAGCAACCAGCACCTCCAGCAAGGCGTAAAGATGAAGCGGTCGCCATCGCCGAATTCTCGATGCTGCGGCGATCGCGTTCCCTAGCGCCAG
>DATIOX010000073.1:0-4130 GCA_035472675.1 Candidatus Dormiibacterota bacterium | reverse complement strand
ATCACGTATGCTGTGTCATTGCGCACACTCAAGATCATCGGTTACCACTACGAGCGTGACTAAGTCATCTAACCAATCGATGAAGCCAACGAACCCCTGGCGAAATAACCTCAGAGTGTTTGCCACGACACCCTGCCGTGGTTTATCTTTTTCTCGTTAGGTAGAAAATATAAAATGAATAATTCTGTCACTATTACGATTCGAAACGTAGAGACTTCCGACATTTCTATTTTCTTCGAGCAACAACTCGACCTAGAAGCTAACCGAATGGCTGCATTCGTGAGGGACGATCCACATGACAGAGCGGCCTTTGACGCACATTGGAAACGAATCATGGACTCGACTGGAATCGTAAAAAAGACGATTCTTCGAGGAGAGGAGGTAGCTGGTCATATTTCGTGCTACCCCCAGGAAGGAGAACTTGAGGTCACTTATTGGCTTGGAAAAAAGCACTGGGGCAAGGGAGTCGCAACTCAAGCCCTCAAAAAACTGCTTCAAGAAATTACCCATCGGCCACTTTTCGCAAGAGCTGCGAAAGACAACATTAGATCGATCAGGGTGTTACAGAAATGCGATTTCAAAATTATCGATGAAAACAAGGATTTTGCCCGAGGAAGAGGTGAAGAAACGGAGGAATATATTTTCCGTTTAGATGGCGAAGTCCAATAATCAAAATACCTAACCAGGCGCCAGAGCCAACCTCCACAGCTGTCACGTCTGATGCTTCCCGCATCAGCCGCGCCATCTGCTCCGGTGGCTCAGCTTTCTCGTTAGATGCTTACCCACGGGACCCAAAAGCAGCAATTCTCATGTCTGAAGCTGAACTGCTGAATGTCGCACGCTCCGCTACGGAGCATCAGGTGACGTGGTTTGCACAGATGCTGACCATTAACTTCGCGATGGTCGTCGCGATTTACTACTTTCTGAATGCAGCCAAGATCACGCTCAAGCTTTTCAGCTTTTTTGCCTACACCGCAGGGATGCTGGTTTTGCTCGGAGAGATGTTAGCGGAAACCAACGTGAAAGCGGGAGCCGTGGAGGCGTTGCGCGCTTTGCCCGCTACCCAGCTCTCGCGACCGAGCGCCTACTACATGGCAGTTTCGAATTCTTGGCTTTCGCTCGTAACACGGATCACCTTCAACCTTTCCGTCTGGCTACTGTGGATCGGAGTTTTCTACCTCTTGTTCTTCGCCCAGCAGCACTGGAAGCCGCGTGAGATGCGCGGACGAGAACCGTAACGATCTCGCGCGGGTAGCGTGCCCTCGCATTCCCTGCCCCGGTAGCATCTAACCAGTCGACGAAGCCAACGGCCCCGGATCGAATGATCATCAGCGTTCTTGCCACGACACCCTACCGTGGCTTATCTCTATCTCGTTAGGCCGCCTCCCCATGCACCTTGTCATGTTCGACATCGACGGCACGCTTACCGAGACCATGAAGGTTGACGAGGAGTGCTTCGTTCGCTCATTCAAGGACGTGTTTGGTTTCGCCGACATCGACACCGATTGGTCACATTATCCACGCACGACGGATTCCGGCATCTTGCACGATGTTTTCACGTCACGCATTGGCCGGACACCGACGGCGCAGGAGGTTTCGCGATTTCGCCAGCATTTCATCCGATTGCTCGCTGCCGCTTCATCACGGTCTCCATTTGCACCGGTTGCAGGGGCTGGCAGGTTGTTGTCCCGGCTCGCACAGGGTGGCTCGCATCGCGTGTCACTTGCTACTGGAGGTTGGCGTGATTCCGCCCGCCTCAAGATGGCCAGTGCCGGGATGTGCTTTGAAGACCATCCGGCGGCATCTGCGGATGACGCGCTCGACAAGGAGTCCATTATGAGGCTTTCCAGGCAGAGAGCCGCCGAACGATATGGCGAGTCATTTGCCTGCACCGTGTATGTTGGTGACGGAGTTTGGGATGCTCGTGCCTGTCGCAGTGTTGGCATTCGGTTCATTGGCATTGGCACAGGGAGTCGAGCGATACGATTGTCCGCAGAGGGTGCTGTTTGTGTCTTCCCTGATTTCAGTGACGCGGATACATTTTTGAGGAGTGTGTATGAGATTACGAACGCGGCCTAACCATGCGCTGCAGCGAACCCGGCGTGAGCGTCGTGGTTGCAATCTGTGCGTCCCGTGCGCCGGGTCGCTGAGCTTGGATCGTTAGGCGGAGAATATTACTTGTGATTCAGCGGCGAGTCGCACACAAAAGAAATCATGCCTGCCAAGCCGAAAACGATTGATGACTACATGAATAGTAAAATTACTCCAGCGGAGTTGAGTTCGGGCGTTCTTTACCCCGGGGCGAAATCGAAGGCTTTGTCCCGCATCATTATCTTCGGTGCCTTGATCGCGGCGTTCGTGAACGTGCGCGGAGCTCAGGCACGGTGAGATAATTCTCCGGATGGAAAACGCTGATTTTGCGGGGCGCGTCGCCGTCGTCACCGGTGCGTGGCGCGGCCTCGGACGGGCTACCGCAGCGCGCCTGCACGAGCGCGGCGCCTCGGTCGCGGTGAACGTCCGCAACTGCGAGCGCGCCGAGGCGTTGGCGAAGGAAATCGGTGAGCGCGCCTTCGCCGTGCCGGGCGACGTCGCGGCGGACGGCGTCCCCGACGAGATCGCGCGCCGCACGCTCGAACGCTTCGGACGGATCGACATCCTCGTCAACAACGCCGCGCTTCCGCTATCGACACGCTTCCCCGATCTCACCGCTGAGGAATGGCGCACAGTGATCGAGGTCAACCTCACCGCGCCGTTCTTGATGATTAAAACCGTTCTTCCGGCAATGCGCGCCCAGCACTACGGCCGCATCATTAATATCTCGTCCTCGGCCGGCCGGATGGTGAGCACGCTCGGCGGTGCGCACTACACGGCATCGAAGGCCGGACTCCTCGGACTGACGCGCGCGGCCGCGAAGGAGCTCGGCAAGTTCGGCATCACCGTGAACGCCATCTGCCCCGGTATGATCGATACCGAGCTGACGCGCGAACATGCCTCGGACGAGTTGCTCGAACGCCTCGCCGCGAGCTATCCCGTGCCGCGCCTCGGCACCGCGGTCGAAGTCGCCGATTTGATTTGCTTCGCCGCTTCCGAGGCCGCCGGGTACATCACCGGCGCGTCGCTCGACATCAACGGCGGCGACTTGATGATGTGATCTATATTGTTCGCCAACGCGGCTGGTTCCCCGCGCGCTCGCGTATGTGTGACAGTTACGAGAGCCGGAGTCATCAAGCAGCTGTTGGCGGGGAAGCGTGAGACCTAACCATTCGATGAAGCCAACGGCCCTGATCGAGTGAACGCGACCAACCTTGCCACCGACCCCGCCCGTGACTTATCTCTGTCTCGTTAGATGCATATGAGCGAGCTTATCGCCCGGACTTTTGTGTCGCCTCTTCTGATTGCCACGAGCCCGCGCACGTCCGACCTTTTTGCCGTATGAACATTTTAGTCGCGCTCCTCATTGGTGCGCTTATGGGCGGGCTCAACGGCGTCGGCATTTTCTTTGAACCGCGCGAACCGTATAAGATCGAAATCCTTTTGGCCGCGACTCTGAAGGGAGTCCTCATCAGTTTGTTAACCGGCTTTTCGTTAGGCTCGGGGAGCTCGTGGTTACGCGGCGCCGGATTTGGAATGCTTTACGGTTTTGCTTTTGGATTGGTGATCTTTCTCGCGAAAGGCGCTTTCAAATCTAAAGACGCGCCATACGTCGTGCCGATGAGCATTGTAACCGGCCTGATTACCGGGGTGCTATTGGTGAATTTTGCCTTTTGACACGCGAGACCAGAGGTGATGCCGGCCAACATGACATCTAACTAATCGCTCCAGCCAACCGCGCCGATATCGATCTTGATTGCTTTATCCTCAACTGTTGCGCAGCCTCGCTCCCAGAGCGGCGGCTGAGCTTTTTCTCGTTAGGCGCCTACGCATGCAGCTCGTCCGTCCAGGTCCCGAACACCTTGCGAGTTACGTCGCCGCGCTCGAGCGCGGGTGGTCTGCCGACAACGAGCGCGGTGTCGAGGCCACACGCGAAGAGCTCTCCCGCATTCATGCCGATGCAGCGGCGTTTCTCGCCAGCATGGAAGACCGCGAAGCCAAGGGTCCTCCCGTCACTCTCCCAGACGGTTCGACGGCCA
>DATIOX010000072.1:0-3006 GCA_035472675.1 Candidatus Dormiibacterota bacterium | reverse complement strand
CTTGGAACGTCTCCGGCATTCCGCTTCGCATGTACTTGCGACAGCAATCTTGAAAATCTGGCCGGAAGCGCAGTTCGCCGCCGGGCCACCGGTGGAGAACGGTTTTTATTACGATGTCGATCTTCCGCACCGCATCTCACCAGACGATTTCGAAAAGATCGAGGCGGAGATGAAAAGTGAGATCAAAGCGAACCACCCATTCGAGCGGGTTGAAGTTTCGCGCGATGAAGCGCTCGCGCTTGGAAAGAAAGGCCGGCTCGCCGCGTTAGGCGAGCGACCCGAGCCGAGCAAATTCAAGCTCGACATCATCGAGAACATCCCGCCCGAAGAAAAAATCTCGCTCTATCGCAACGGCGATTTCATCGATCTTTGCGCGGGGCCACATGTAATGCGCACGGGAAACATCGGCCCATTCAAGCTCACCAATGTGGCCAGCGCGTATTACAAGGGCGACGAAAAGAATCCGCAGTTACAGCGGGTTTACGGCACGGCGTTCAAAACGAAAAAGGAACTCGACGACTACTTCGCGATGCTCGAAGAAGCGAAGAAGCGCGATCATCGCAAGCTCGGGCGCGAACTCGAACTTTTCGTTTTCGACGACGACGTCGGTCCTGGTCTCCCGATGTTCCTGCCACGCGGAGCAGTCATCGCCGAAGAATTGGAGAAGCTCGCGAAAGAAACCGAGTTTGCTGCCGGCTATCAACGCGTCCGCACGCCGGACATCGCACGCGAGAGCTTGTACAAAAAGAGCGGACACCTCCCCTACTATGCGGAATCGATGTTCCCACCGATGGAACTTCGCGAGAAATTGTCCGTAGAAGATCGAGTTCGATTACAGGGAGGTATCGATCGCCTTTCAGAGGGAGAGCGCGAGATTGCCAATCTATTAAAGAATGCGTTTCCCGAGCTCGAAGAAAAAGTGCCAAGCTGGTCGGCGTTGCTCGAACAATTCGAAAAATTGCCGTCGTCCGCGAAGGATGATGCCCGCAACGCTGCTGTACAGATGCTTCTAGCCAACGCAGTCGTGAATCGTGGAGAGCGACCTGATCGCTACTACGTCAGGGCCATGAACTGTCCGCATCACCACAAGTTGTTTGCGGCTCTGCCTCGCAGTTATCGAGACCTGCCACTACGGCTGGCGGAATACGGGACGGACTACCGCTACGAGAAGAGCGGCGAGTTGTTCGGACTCATGCGGGTGCGCTCGCTGCACATGAATGACGCCCACATTTATTGCACGCCGGAACAGTTCGAAGCGGAGTTCAATGCTGTGAACGAAATGTATCTGAAATATTTCAAGCTCTTCGGGATCGAGAAATACCTGATGCGTTTCTCTACACACGATCCATCAAAGCTCGGCCGGAAGTTTGTCAACGAACCGGAGCTTTGGAAACAAACTGAGGAGATGACGCGGCGCGTGTTGAAAGACTCCGGAATCGATTACGTCGAAGTGGCTAACGAAGCGGCGTTTTACGGGCCGAAGATCGATGTGCAGGTCTGGAGCGTGATCGGTCGCGAGTTTACGCTTGCGACCAATCAGGTTGATTTCGCCCAGCCGCGACGCCTTAATCTCGTTTACAAAGACAGAGATAACACTGACAAGACGCCGATCTGCATTCATCGCGCGCCGCTCGGCACGCACGAACGTTTCATCGGATTCTTGATCGAGCATTACGCCGGCAACTTCCCGCTGTGGTTGTCTCCGGAACAGGTACGCATCCTCACCCTCGGAGATGATCCCAAGCTAATGGATTATGCGCGCTCGATTCTGAACGAGTTGCGCGGTTATCAAGTCCGCGCCGAAATCGACGAAAGCACCGACAAGATCAACGGAAAAATCCAGCGTGCCGAACAAATGAAAGTCCATACCATGTTCGTGATCGGAAAACGCGACATGGACGCCGATGCCGTCAGCGTGCGCGTCCACGGCAAAGGTAACCTCGGCGCCAAGCCGCGCGCCGACGCGATCGCAGAAATCCTGCAGGTGATCAAAGAACGTCGCTCGTGAAGTCCATTGCGGCAATCGGTGCGTTACTCATTTGCGCTGCGGTGCCAGCAGCCGAGCTCCATCCGATTGTAGAGGTCCAAAGCGGGTATCTGTTCGGCGCGACGGCCGACGGTAAATGGATGAAAGCGGAAGCAGCCGCGAAGGCACTACCAGGCGAAATGACGTACCAAGTTTATGGATTGACCCAATCACTTGGCCGAGCCAAGGGAGGCAAGCCGAAACCGTCACAAGAGGATGTGTGTTCAGACGTGCTGACGGTTTCGCTTTCGCCAAAGCCAAACAAGGGCGCCATCGCGCTGGCCGCGCCTTGGAATGCTCTGCCGCGAAAACCGCAGCTGGTCGATCCGACTCAAAAAGTTTATGTCGATGCTGTGCGCGATTTCTTAAAAACAAAAGGAATTAAGCAGGCGAAAGTGAAGATCGAAAACATTCTGCGAGTTGATCTCGAGGGCGATGGCGAAGAGGAAGTTTTGATCAACGCGACGAATTATTTGCAAAAGGACGAGAGCGTGCCGATGCAATCGCCGGCTGGCAGTTATTCGATGGTGTTGTTGCGTCGTGTGATCTCGGGAAAGGTGCAAACGCAGCTTGTCGAAGGAGAATTCTATCGAAAGGCAATCGGCTATAGTGCGCCGAACGCTTACAAAGTGATCGCAGTGCTGGATCTGGATGGTGACGGCAAATTGGAAGTCGTGGTCGCGTCGCAATATTACGAGGGAGCAGCAACGACAATTTACCGGTGCGATCCGAAAAAGGTTGAGGCTTTACTTTCGGTCGGTTGCGGTGCCTGACAGCCAGATGTTGTCAGCTTCTCGATGACTGTCGGAGTCTTTTTCGGCTCAAGATAAACGAGAGCCTTCAGAACTTCCTGGAGCGCGCCGAAACTTTCTGATAGCTCGCGTTATGGCCCGAGGAAGGAACGACGCAGGCCACGGCATGCAGCGGTTGGACGTGGACCACGCTCATTTTTGGTTCAAGCTATCGATGAGTTGCTTCTT
>DATIOX010000071.1:0-4882 GCA_035472675.1 Candidatus Dormiibacterota bacterium | reverse complement strand
ACCCAGCACGCGCAGGATTCCTTCGATGCGCTCAAAACGGTGTCTCGCGTTCTCCAACAATCGTGCTGGAGAAGCAACGAAGCGCCGATGCACATCCTCGAAACGATTGCGCCGCATCATGAGCTCGCGCGCGGGATTGCGTGCTTGTAACGCGCCCGTGATGTGGGTCAGGTTGCGCTTATGGCTGTCGATCTTGTGCGCGAGACAACGCTGCAACGTCTCGCGCGAATGATCGAGACGTTGTTGTGCGTCGCGGACGCGGCTTAGCAACTGGCGCGAAAGCGCGCGCGTGCAACCGTCGAGGCGTCGCTGAAGATCGATAATATCGGGCACGATCAATTCCGCGGCGGCACTTGGTGTGGGTGCGCGCAAGTCGGCGACGAAATCGCAGATGGTAAAATCGATTTCGTGACCGACTGCAGAGACAACTGGCACTCCGGAATTGAATATTGCGCGAGCGACAATCTCTTCGTTGAATTCCCATAAGTCTTCGATGCTCCCGCCGCCGCGGGTCACCACAATCAGATCGAGAGGCGCAAACGTCTCGGTAGGTTGGCCGAGTTCGCGGATGGCGACAGCGATCTCTTGAGCGGCGCCTGTTCCCTGCACCCGGACCGGGTTGATCAGAATCTGCAACCACGGCGCGCGACGGCGTAGCACGTTCAGCATGTCGCGAATGGCTGCCCCGCCTGGCGAGGTGACGATTCCAATTCGTCGCGGAAATTGTGATAAGGGGCGTTTACGTCCCGGCGCAAACAATCCTTCGGCATCGAGCTTGCGCTTGAGCGCTTCGAATTTTACCTGAAGCAGGCCGACTCCGCGCGGTTGAAGAATCTGAACAGTGAGCTGGTATTGTCCGCGCGCTTCGAAAACCGTGACGGTGCCATAAACCTGCACTTGAGTTCCATCGGCGAGAGGTTGTCGCGGCGGTGCGATAGTGTCGCGCCAGATAACACAAGCGATCTGGGCGCGCTGGTCTTTAAGTGTGAAATATTGATGACCGCTCGGATGCAGTTTGTAATTCGAAATTTCGCCCTGCACCCACACTGTGCGGAATTTTGTCTCGAGTGTGCCGCGGATTTGTCGGGTTAGTTCGCCGACAGTGAAAACCTTCGAGGTTTGGGGAAAAAGATCGCTGGTTAGCTGCATTCGTGAAAACGTCCAACGTTCAACTCCGAAAGTATTCGCGAGTAGGCGCTCAACGTCCAACATTCAATTGCAGAAACTGTAGTGGCAGCCGTGTCGGCTGCTTTAGTAAAATGATGCAGGCGGCGCGCCTGCCTCTACAGAAGCTCCGCTTGCGCGCTGGTCGGCGGCTTGAGTCCGAGCTTGCGATAGGCGTTCGGGGTAGCGACGCGGCCTTGCGGCGTGCGTTTAATGTAACCTTCCATGATGAGATATGGCTCGTTCACTTCTTCGATTGTCCCGGCTTCTTCGCCAATTGCGACTGCCAGTGAGTTCAAACCGACTGGACCACCATTAAATTTGTGAATTAACGTTTCGATGATCCGCTTGTCCCATTGATCGAACCCATCGCGATCGATCTCGAGCATGGTGAGGGCGCGATCGGCCAACTCTGCTGTGATCTTTCCCTCAGCTTTCACCTGCACATAATCGCGCACCCAGCGCAACAGATTGTTCGCGGTGCGCGGCGTGCCGCGCGTGCGGGCAGCGATCTCGGCTGCGCCAGCTGAATCAATTTCGACGCCAAGCAACAGGGCACTACGCACGATGATTTTGTGCATTTCTTCGGCGTGATAATAATCGAGGCGCGCCGTCATTCCGAAACGCGACCGGAGCGGCGCGCTCACCATTCCGGCGCGCGTGGTAGCGCCGATGAGTGTGAACTTCGGCAGATTCAGACGCAGGCTGCGCGCCTGGGGTCCCTGGTCGATGATAATGTCGAGCCGGTAATCTTCCATCGCCGGATAAAGATATTCTTCAATGGTCGGCTGGAGCCTGTGGATCTCGTCGATGAACAGGACGTCGCCTTTTTCGAGGCTTGTTAAAAGACCGGCCAGCTCCCCGGCCTTCTCAATGACAGGACCACTGGTGTTCTTGATATTCACATCCATCGCGTTTGCGATGATGAACGCCAGCGTTGTCTTGCCGAGACCGGACGGGCCGCTTAGCAGAATGTGTTCCAGCACGTCACCGCGCTTCTTTGCAGCTTCCACCATCAACTCCAGCCGCTCGCGAACTTTCACCTGGCCGGTGAACTCGCTGAAGGCCGGTGGCCGCAGCGAAATTTCAAAAGCGGCGTCTGGTTCTGGCGGTTTCACGAGCTACGGAGTGATAAGTGTAGTGGAGTTATCGGCTGGAAATATCAATACTCCATCACTCCAGATTCTTCGTTAGCACCAGCTCTGTGCCCCGACGTTTGTGGATGTAATCGACTTCATCAAAAGCATTGCGAATGAGAAATAATCCGAGCCCGCCCGGTTTGATCATATCACGAGAGCGCCCTTTCATTTGGTTGGGCAAAACCCGCTCGCCATAGTCGCGCACCCGCAGGCGCACGCACTTGCGCAGGCCTTCCAAATGCAACGAGATAAGTTGATCGTCACGTAGACGGTAAGCGTAGCGAATAACGTTGGTACATGCCTCATCCACCCCGAGCACCATCAGCAGACGTTCCCTTTCGGAGAACGGATAACCGATAAGAAACTTGCGCACGCAGTTGCGCATCAAGGCCAGGTTGGCTGTATGACTGCTAAACTCGACTGTCTGTTTCTTCATTAACCGCTCTGGAAATCTGAGCAGATTCACGGGGTTCATTCAACTCCGAACGCTAGAGAATGTGTGAAAAGCCGATGGACACGCGCTAAAACCGTAGTTCAATTTTGCGTTATGTGGAGGTCTTTTGCCGTTGTTTTGCTTTTCGTCGCGCCTGCGCTGGCGCAGCATGAGAACGCGACCGCTTATGAAGCGTTACGCGTAGTCGGCTCTGAATTGGGACGCGGCGCGCTAAATCACGTCGTGTCGATTACCGGAGTGAGAGGCGATCCACAGCCGCGAAAATGGAAAATTATTTTAGAAGACCCCGACGGTCGTGGCGTGCGTGAACTGGAAGTCGCCGATGGAAAGATAGATTCCGACCATCGCCCGGGTCGCTCAGTTGCGGGTTCCACCGAAGGCGCAGCGATCGATACCTCCCGTTTGAACCTGGATTCGAGCGGGGCGTACGAAGTGGCGACCCATACAGCGGACCTGTCACATGCCAATTTCGCGACCGTCGATTATGCCTTGCGTACCGATGATCGCGGCGAACCGACCTGGATCATCACTCTTTTGAGTAAATCGTCACGTCCTGTCGGCACCATCCATGTCGGCGCGATGGGCGGCACGGTGAAGCGAACAGAAGGAATGTTTGCCGGCGCGACGATGGAAGATGTGGAGAACGATTATGACACGGATGACACGGACGAGGAGAACGGCCCTTTCAGAGGCGTCAAAAGGCGTATCAAGGATACTTTTCACCGGACACAAGAGGAAGCGCGAGATATGTTTGACAGAGTGAAGCGCTCGTTTTCCGATTTCATCAACCGCGGGTAGCAGCAGTTAAAGTGAACGGTACATCTGATTCATGGCCAGAGCTGCCTTTTGCAGAGTGGAAAGATACCGCCATCACGCTGCACATGTGGACGCAAATCGTTGGCAAGATTCGCCTGACGCTCAGTCCATGGACAAACCACTCCTGGCACGTCACGCTCTACGTCACATCACGCGGCCTAACGACTTCGCCGATTCCTCATGGCACATCCACATTCGAAATCCGTTTCGATTTCATCGATCACGAATTGCGCATCCTTAAAAGCGATGGTGCGGCACGAGTGTTGAAACTGCGCCCGCAGCCGGTGGCGAAATTTTACCGTGAAGTGATGAATGCGCTAGCCGAGATGGAATTGCCTGTGACTATCAACATAGTGCCTAACGAGATTGAGAATCCGATCCCGTTTGATCAGGATGAAGAGCACCGCTCTTACGATCGCGAATATGCCAACCGGTTCTGGCGCGTGCTCGTGCAGAGCGATCGCGTGTTTAAGGACTTTCGCTCGCGTTTCTGCGGGAAATGCAGTCCAGTGCATTTTTTCTGGGGCAGTTTTGATCTGGCAGTGACGCGTTTCTCCGGAGGGCCAGCGCCGCCGCATCCTGGGGGAGTTCTACATTTACCGGACGCGGTCACGCGCGAGGCCTACTGTCAGGAAGTAAGCAGTCTCGGTTTTTGGCCCGGCAACGCGGCCGCGCCGACGCCACTCTTCTATTCGTATGCGTATCCGGAACCGCCTGGATTCGCAGGGGCGAAAATTCAGCCGGATGCGGCTTTCTACGAGACCAAACTGCGCGAATTCATCCTGCCTTACGACGCGGTGCGCACTGGCGAAAAGCCGGATCAAGTCCTCCTCGACTTTGCGCAGAGCGCCTACGACGCTGCGTCGAAACTGGGGAAGTGGGACCGCGCCGCGCTGGAGGAGAAGAAGCCAGCCTTGCATTTGCCTCGGCAACATTCGTAATTAAGCGAAATGAATCCTGGTTGCGCAGCCGAGCAACATGCCTGGCGTGAAGTCAAAGATGGATGGCGCCCCTTGTACGGCGACGTGGACAAAATCGGGGTCGCCGTTGAGTGGCACGACTTTCGTACCGAGCGTTCCTTTAACTGGGGACGCACTTTCCATCCAAACAGCCTTGAGTTCTGTTTGAATCTGGCTGGCCGCGGAGCAGTAGGCACCGAAAGTGGCGCGCGAAGCGATTATGTTCCGGGCAACTGTGGGTATTACGCGATCGCCGATGGACCGCTGCCGGCATCGCGGCGCGCGTACGATCGTCATCAATTCGTGACGCTGGAATTCTCGCGGGAACATTTGCAAAAACAATTTGTGCG
>DATIOX010000070.1:0-16013 GCA_035472675.1 Candidatus Dormiibacterota bacterium | reverse complement strand
AGTAATTGCCCGTAGTTACACCGGCAACGCGTTGAGGACAACGCGTTCCACCTTCGGTGGATCGGCTTCTCCTGAAGACGATGCCAAAACAAATTCGCCTAAAGGCGCAAACTAAACTGGAGTAAGCACTGTCTTCGGGTTAATGCGGTAGGTCCACTCACGCCAATGGTAGCTAGATGAATTCAGATCGCGCAGGACCTCGTCCACTCGCGCGCGATTCGACGACAATTCACAGACTGGGTCTGTGTTTGCCGCGTTACCGGTTAGCAAAGCCGCCTGACAACGGCATCCGCCAAAATCGATTTCTCTTTGCGGACAACTCTGACAAGGCTCCGGCATCCATTCTGTGCCACGGAATCGGTTGAAACTTTCCGATTCCCGCCAAATCCAATCGAGCTCGCGCGCCCGCACGTTTTCAAAGCGTAAATTTGGAATGGCCGATGAAGCGGTTGGGCAGGGGAGTACGTCGCCGATCGGATTAACAGTGATATAACGCTGGCCCCAGCCGCTAAGGCACGGTTTTGGCCTGTTTTCATAATAATCCGGGAGCACATAAAAGATATCGATCTTGCCGGCTAGCCGCGCCTTGGCTGCTGTCGCGATTTCTCGCGCACGAACAACTTGTTCACGTGTTGGGAGCAAAGCCGCACGATTGAGAAATGCCCAGCCATAAAACTGGACGTTGGCCAGCTCGACTCTCTCGGCGTGGACCGATTCGGCGAGCTCAATCATTTGTAGCAAGCGATCGATGTTGCGCCGGTGAATGACAAAATTGAGACTAAGCGGGATTCCCGCTGCGCGGATTTTCGCGGCAGCGTCCAACTTGCGCTGATGCGCACGGGCGCCGGCTATTTCATCAGCAAGATCCGTGGTGTCCGATTGAAAACTTAGCTGGACTGAGTCCAAGCCCGCATCGCGCAAAGCGCGCAAGCGATCGTCATCCAGACCGATGCCGCTGGTAATGAGGTTGGTGTAAAGTTTTGCCTCGCGCGCTGCCCGAACCAAATCGGCCAAATCCGGGCGTGCAAGCGGTTCGCCTCCTGAGAAGCCAATTTGCAATACACCGAGTGCGGCTGCTTCACGAATTACGCGTTTCCATTCGTCGGTGGAAAGTTCGGCGTTGGATGGAGGGGCGAGCTCCTGCGAGCCCGTCTTCCCAGGCGTCGCAGGAGCTCCGCCCTCCAGATTTCCGTTACGCACAGCAATCGGATTTGAACAGTACGGGCAATGTAACGGGCACCGGTAAGTAATCTCGGCGAGCAAAGCGTATGGACGCGGCGCGATCATGTCAGTTCGATCAGTTTACGTCGTTGCAAGTCGGCAAGGGTTTGCCGCACATCGGTGGCGAGCATTTCAAGATCGACATTATATTCTTCAGCCAACGCCTGAATGATCTCGCTCACTGTGCGTCCATCGCAGCGGGTAAGAATTTCCTGAGCGGTCTCGTTTAATTCGAGGACGCCTTCCGGAAAAAGTAGAACGCTGTTTCCAGTTTTGGAATCAGTTTGCAACCGGACTCCGCGGGTGAGTTTTGGCTGGGCAGAGCCAGCGATCGTGGGAGTTTGCATTTAAAAAGGACCGTACGCGTGATGGATCGCATCGAGCATGGACCAAAGCACATCGCATTTGAACTGGAGCGCGCGCACCGCCTTGCGCTGCAGTTCAGGCGTGTTGCAATGGTCCAGCGTCATCGCGAGCGCTTCATCGGAGTCGCGGCGTGCCTGAATCACCCTGCGACGGAAGTAATCAAGGCCGCGCGAATCGATCCAGGAATAATATTTTTCGAAAGCCGCGAGGCGCGTTGCCATCAGATCGGGTGCGAAAAGTTCCGTGAGCGACGATGCAACGGCAATCGGCCACGGCTGAGTACGAGCGAAATTCACATAAGCATCTACGGCGAAACGAACTCCAGGTTGCAGAAGTCGATTCTGCAGCAACTCGTCTCGCGATAAACCGCATGCCTCGCCCAGGCGCAGCCACGCCTCAATGCCGCCTTCGTCTTCTGATGGGGTTGCGGTAGCCTGAGCTGTCCTGAGCGCATCTTGGGAGCGTTCTCCGCTGAGGACGACGGACTCTGCAGCCGGTGGGATAACGCCATCGTGATCGAGAATACGATGAATCCATACCCTGCGTACTTCGCGCAATGGACAGTTGGAGAGAATCGCGCCGTCTTTAATTGGAATGTTTTGCTGATAATAGAAGCGATTGGCCACCCAGCCTCGCAATGCTTCCCGCGAAAGCCTGCCTTCGTTCATACCGACATGGAACGGATGTTTGTCGTGATAAGCGCGCGTGCCAATCGCGCGCAAATTTTCCAGAAAAGTTTCGCGGTCCCAGAGTCCGGTAGTCATATGACGATTTCCAATCCGTCGCGCGCGATTTCGATTGTTGACTGCTTTACGTGAGCGCGTTCCCGGGAGCTGGGCATAAGAATCGGGTTTGTATTGTTTATGTGGGTGTAAATCTTCCGGCGCGCCGGCGATTGATGCAAGAAATCGAGGCTCCCGTCGCTGATGGGCAGATGGTTCATCTGTCGCGCGCTGCGGGCGCCCGGCCGAATGGCGGCCAGTTCGCCGTCACTCCAGAATGTGCCATCGAACAAAACAACGTCGGATTCGTGAACGGCATTCCGCAATTCGTCCGTTAGTTCACCGACACTGGGCGCGAAGAGTGCAGTTGCTCCTGACGAGTCGTCCCGAAATTGAAACGCGATGCTCCGGGGCAGTTCAATCGCTCGAAATGCGATGGCGCCACTCAGGGTTTGAAACTCAGGACTCGTCTTGCGCCATTCGATTCCGCAGAACCTCGCGAGGAGGTCATCGAGCCAGGCGAGCGCGGCTCGCGTTTCGTCGGCTGCGTAAGCAACCAGCGGTATCTCCTGTTCCCGCTGGAGCAATAAACCCAGAGCATGATCGATGTCGCCATTTGTCAAAAGAACGCCTGCAATTGGAGTGTTGCGTGGCGAATCACCGCGCGGCTGCAACCGCGGCATGCTTTCGATTTGCCGGGCCAAATCAGGCGACGCGTTAATCAGGAACCAGCGGTGAAAACCTTCGGAGTCGCCGCTGATGGCAATGCTCGATTGCGTCTGTGGCGTAATCTTGCCGGTACGCGCAGCCGCACAGTTCGCGCAGGCACAGTTCCATTGTGGCAGGCCGCCGCCGGCTGCGCTGCCAAGGATATGAATGCGAATCACCCCGGATTCTTCGGAGTCAGATAATTACGTTCGATCAAACCGCGCCTGCGTAACAGGTGCACTCGAAAAAGATCGGAACGGTCTTGAGCATCGGTTTGATCCACTGCTTCTTTGTTCGTCTCATAAGCTGGAGGGTTTTCATAGGCGTAGAGGCGACATGGGTCAAATTATTTTTTGATAAAACTAATGTCGCCGCTGCGTTCGATACGAGCGACCCGAACTTTGGACCGGTCGTCAAGGTGAGCGTTGAGACGCATGTCTTCTTCCAGATCGTGGATTGAAACATGGTTCCGTCGCATCACCGGGAAATCACATTCGCCGTCGTGCACGATGATATCGGGCTTGCCTTTGACCAAAATGCCAAACCCATGTGAATAGAATGCCAAATACGCAAAGAGACGGTGAATCAGGACTAAAACCACGCCGCCGCCGAGTGTGGCAAAAAATGCGGCCGAACCATTGATTGCGCGTGAAAGTACCGAGGCGAGGATTACCAACAGAACGGCGTCGAACGGCGTCTTGTGCGAGAGCGAGCGTTTATGCCCAAGCCGAACCATGGCCAATGTCGCGAGGAAGACGATGATCCCACGCAGTGAGATTTGAACAAACGTCAAATTTCTCGGTTCCACGCTTAAGCCGAGGACAGTTTCAAAAGAGTTCCAGAATGCATTCATAGATATGATTGTATCGCCCCAAAAAGCCTGGTCGAGCGCGTGCAGGCCCCTAGTACCGCTTGCGCGAGAAACCATCGCGTGGCATAAGACGACCGCTCGCCCGGTTTGAACCGGCAGACGACATTAAATTTATGCCGACAGCTCCACCTCCTTCTCGCGATGTTGCGCTGGAAACGCGCTTCTTTTTGGAGCGCTTTAAGAAAGAGATCATCACGGTGCTGATCGTAGCTCTGCTCGCTGTCATCGCCTTTGCTGGTTACCGTTATTATTCCGATCGACGCGCAGCGGCGGCGGCGGCTTCGTTGGCGGGCGCGAAGACTGCTCAGCAATATCAACAGGTGATTGATCGCTACCCAAACAGCGCGGCGGCCGGTGATGCTTACCTGTTACTCGCTGAAGCTCTGCGGAGCGAAAAGAAATTTGCCGAGGCGAACACAACGCTTCAGGCTTTCATCGCCAAGTTTCCTCAACACGAGTTCGTGAGCACGGCACGGATGGCGATGGCTGCCAATCTGGAGTCGATGGGAAAAAGTGATGAAGCGCTGGCGGCCTACCAACAGGTCGCAACGACTCATCCGAACAGTTACAACGCGCCGCTGGCTTTGCTGTCGCAGGTGTACATTCTAAAGGGAAAAAATAAGAGCGACGAAGCGCGCCGCATCTGCGAAACCATCCTCACGCAATATCGAACGAGCTTTTGGGCCGGCCAGGCCATGCAGGAACTGCGCTTGCTCAAACCGAGCAGCACGCCGCTGCCAGCCATGGCACCGGCAGCGACAGTTCCACCATTCTTAGCGCCTCCGGCGCCAGCACCGGCGCCTCAGGGCGCGCCGTCGCCAAAGCAACCCTAGTTGTTAAGGCGCGCCGGCCGGGCGCACCACAGCGCGAGACAGAACGGACCTCTACTGCTCGCGCTACTTGCTTTATCCGCCGCGTGAGCCACCACGTCAGTCCTAGGCTGGCCTTAACGTTTCGAGAATTGGAAGCGTTTCCGCGCGCCGGGTTGGCCGGATTTTTTGCGCTCCTTCATGCGCGGATCCCGGCGGAGCAAACCCTCAGCTTTCAGCGTGCTTCGGAAATTGACGTCGACCTGAAGAAGAGCACGCGCGATCCCAAGCTGGGCGGCACCAGCCTGCCCCATGATCCCGCCGCCGGTTGTGTTAATCGACAAATCGTAGGCGTTTACTGCCTTGGCAGTTTGAAGCGGTTGCAGCACGACGTTCTGTAAAGGCACAGTCGGGAAATAATCTTCAAAGCTTCGGCCATTGATATCGATCTTTCCGGTACCCGGCGTCATCCTGATGCGCGCGACCGACGTCTTGCGGCGACCTGTGGCAACGAATTCCTCAGTTTCTGGCATAAGACTATTTTCTAGTGAGTTTAACGACCTCGGGCTGTTGCGCCGTATGAGGATGAGAATCACCCCGATAAACTTTCAACTTCCGATAAACACTGCGACCGAGGCGATTGTGTGGAATCATTCCGCGCACAGCGCGCTCGACTAGCAGTTCGGGATGCCGCACGCGGCGTGCCCGGACGTTCTCCGATTTGTGACCGCCCACGTATCCTGAAAAACTCATGAAGGTTTTTTGTTCTTCTTTCTTTCCGGTGAGTCGCACTTTGTCCGCATTGATGACGATCACAAAGTCACCTGTATCGACGTGCGGGGTGAAGACGGTCTTTCGCTTACCGCGTAACAGATTGGCAGCCTTCACCGCTACTTTTCCCAGCACCTGGTCGCGGGCGTCGATTACCCACCATTTGCGTGGGACTTCGCTGGCTTTGGCAGAAAACGTTTTCATAGGGGCGGAAAAGGCGCGAAACCTACGGAACGCGCTGCGGGGTGTCAAATTTCCAGTCCAAATAATTAGCACTGGTTAGCCAAACCGGCTACTGGTTAATTGCGTCGTGCCAGTTTAATCGTTCTGCTTTTCGCATGGCAAATTCCATAGAGACTTCTACAAAAATTGCGATCACGCCACGGCGCGACCAGGACTTTCCGGAGTGGTACCAACAGGTGATTCGCGTGGCGGAGTTGGCTGAGCCATCGGACGTACGCGGTTGCATGGTGATTCGACCCTGGGGTTACGGGATTTGGGAAAACATGCAACGTCAACTCGACGCCATGTTTCGCGCCACCGGCCATCGCAACGCTTATTTTCCGCTTTTCATTCCACTGAGTTATTTCGCGAAGGAAGCGGAACACGTCGAAGGCTTCGCCAAAGAATGCGCCGTTGTCACCCACACCCGGTTGGAAGTGGACGCTGATGGGAAAATGAAGCCGGCCAGTCCGTTGACAGAACCGCTCGTGGTCAGGCCCACTTCGGAAACGATCATCGGCGCCAGCTACGCGAGATGGGTGCAATCCTACCGCGATCTGCCGATCCTCATCAATCAGTGGGCAAACGTCGTTCGTTGGGAAATGCGGCCGCGCCTGTTTTTGCGGACAACTGAATTTCTCTGGCAGGAAGGCCATACTGTTCACGAAACGGAACGCGAGGCTCGCGAAGAAGCGAAATTGATCCTCGGTCTTTATGAACGGTTTGTCCGCGATCATTTGGCCGTGCCCGTTTTCACTGGTGAAAAATCCGAGAGCGAACGTTTTCCCGGAGCGGTGCAGACCCTCGCGATCGAGGCAATGGTGCAGGACCGAAGGGCAATTCAGGCAGGCACATCGCATTTTCTCGGCCAAAACTTTGCGCGTGCGAGTGGCATCCAATTTCAAAATCGAGAAGGGAAACAGGAATTTGGCTGGACCACCAGCTGGGGAATGACTACCCGGCTGATTGGGACGTTGATCATGATGCACGGTGATGATGACGGAGTTGTTCTCCCACCACGCATCGCGCCGACTCAGATCGTCATTTTGCCGGTCACACCCAAGGAAGAGACGCGCGCAAAGGTTCTGGAGGCTTGCGACAAGCTTGCAGCGCGTTTGCGCGAGACTCGATATGCCGATTTTCCCATCGAAGTGGCGGTTGACGGGCGCGACCTCGGCGGCGGCGTCAAGAATTGGGAGTGGATCAAGAAGGGCGTGCCGTTGCGTGTGGAGATTGGCCCGCGCGATCTGGAAAAAAACGTCGTCGAAGTCAGCCGGCGCGATCAATCGGTGAAGGCAAAGGAGTCAATGCCGATGGAAGAATTCGTCGCGCGTGCCCCGGAAATTCTCAGTTCGATCCAGGATTCTCTATATGCGCGTGCGAAGAAGTTTCGCGAAGCAAACACGCGTGTGATCGAATCACGAAAAGAGTTCTACGATTTCTTTACGCCTAAAAACTCTGCTAAACCGGAAATACACGGCGGTTTTGCTCTCGCACACTGGAACGGGTCGCGGGAAATCGAAGAACAAATCAAGAACGACCTCAAAGTCACTATTCGCGTTATTCCGCTGGATAATTCATCCGAGCCCGGGAAATGCATCTTCACTGGTGAACCCAGTGGGCGGCGGGTTGTTTGGGCAAAATCTTATTAAAGTGATGGGACGCAGGCGGCGCGGGAGGTGTATCGAATACATCGCAGTTGACGCCGCAAATGGGTTCCTGTTAATTCCCCGCTGCTCGATGGAACTGACGCTATACAGCCGTAAGTGGTGTTCGTGGTGCATCGACGCGAAGGATTATCTCAAAGACAAGGGATATTGTTTCCAGGAAATTGATGTCGGCAAAGACCGCCAGGCATACGAAGAAATGAGGCAGCTTTCCTCGCAGACTTATGTGCCCACATTTGTGGCGGGCGATAAGGTTTTAGCCAATTTCGATACCAATCAGCTCGAGAAATTTCTCACCGAGCACCACATCAATCCGCAGGGAACCAGTTCCTGATGCTTTTTGGCTTCTTCCTTACACTTGGCGTAGCCGTGCTCAGCGCGGGCTTGCGCAGTTTTCAAAACTCGTATGCGCAAAAGGCCGGCGCCCTCGGGATTCTCGCTGCCACTTTTCTCGGCGTTTATTTCATCACCGACAGCTGGATATGGGGTTTTGTCGGCGCAATGAGCTGGCTCTTTCTGCCGTGGCTGGAAATTCTCACTCGGATTCGCGCCCTTCGCCTTCCCAAAGAAAAACGGCTTCGGCCGAAAAGCCCGCCGTCTTCGGACACATTTCCAGCGCTAAGCGAAATCACTCGCGAGATCGAGGACGAAGGGTTTGTCCACGTAGGGGACGCGGGATGGGATTGGGAAGATTATCGGCAATTTTTCCGACTATTTTATAGAGAGGAAGATCGAGCCCAGGCTGCTATCTGCCTGAACGAACAGCGTGATTTCTCGTTTTATTATCTGCGCATTTCATCGCGCGCCAAAGGCGGGACCGTTTGGACGACGTGGAATTATCCGCTTTCCTATGGTTTGAAGCTAACTCCTTTGTTCCGGATTAATCGACAGCGTCCCGATAGATCGTTCTGGCAGCTTTATCAAAGCCACCGCGAATTTCTCCGGCGAAACGGCGTGAATCCCGCCGCAATCGACCTGCTCGACGAGGAACAGATTCAAACGGAAATGGAGAACGATCTGCGCGACCAGATCGCGCACAACATTCATAAGGGCGTTCTCAAACAAACGGCAGCAGGCGACGTAAAATATTCATGGCGCGGGATGTTCTATCTTTGGTGCCAGTTTCTGGTCGACCTGGTGCGCTTGTAGTCATCCTGAACGGAGCGCGGCGAAGTCGAAGGACCTCGTCGCGTAACTCAAAGGCCGTTCCCTTGATTCCGCGACTTCGCCCGGAATGACGACAACGTAAGATGTTCATTTGAACTTGCCTTCGCGGCAGTTCGGACGATCATCATTAAACATGCTGACCGACCGGCAAAGGCGAGTTCTCGATTTCATCCAGCGCGAGCAACGCGAGAAAGGGCTCACGCCAAGCACGCGTGAAATCCAAAATCATTTCGGGTTCGCCAGCCAGACATCGGTAATGCAGTACATTGCCGCGCTGGAGCGAAAGGGTTTTCTCGATCGGCATGTGCGCAAAGCCCGAGCGTTGATCACTCCAGCCATGAAGGTCAGGATTACCGATGTTCCGATCTATGGGCAAATTCCTGCAGGTATGTCGGCGTTGACCGAGCAGACCATCGAAGGCCATGTATCGCTGGACGCCCGCTCAGCCAATGTGCAAAAAAATCGGGGCACGTTTGCTTTGCGCGTCCGCGGCGACTCAATGATCGGCGCGCACATTGTTGATGGGGACATTGTGATTTTGGAAGACGCCAAAGACGTGCATGACGGCGACATTGTTGCGGCATTGATCGACGGCGAAACAACATTGAAACGTTATGTCGTCGAGCGCGGCCGGCCGTATCTCAAAGCGGAAAACCCGCGGTATCCGGATCTGGTTCCGGCCCGCGAACTCAAGATTCAAGGCGTGATGGTATCGCTAATTCGCAAACAAGAACGCCGAAAACGGCGCTGATAGAGAAGTGGCAAAGCCCGGAAGCGGGGCGCGAATATTGCTTTATTGCTTTATTGCTTTACGGTATGAGCGCAAAGTATGAAAACGACCGTTGACTTACCGGAGTCCTTGCTGAAACAGGCAAAACATAAAGCCCTGCAAAACAACACTAGTTTACGTGCCCTGATGATTTCGGGTTTGAAGAAAGAGCTCGCTTCACCGATGACGACGGCGAGCGATCCCATTGAACAGATCCGAAATGCTGGGAAACAGGTTTGGCGGGGCATCAAAGCGGATCGTTATGTCCACGGGTTGCGCAAGAACTGGAAATAATGCGCATTTTCTGGGACACGAATCTGTTCGTGTATTTATGGGAGGGATCAGGCCGCACCCGCCAGGTGGAAACGCTTATGAGCTGGCAACGCCAACATGAAGTCGAGCTGGTCACATCCACTTTGACTATCGGCGAGCTATTGGTTCATCCGCTCCGCCAAGACCGTGAAGACCTCGCAGATCGCTACCTCGCAAGCTTTTCGCAATTGCACGTGATCCCGTTCGACGAGGCTGCGGCATATGCATTTGCACAACTCCGTGCTCAATACGCACGACTCGCTCCGCCGGATGCAATTCAGCTGGGATGCGCTTCGCTGGCTGCGGTGGACCTTTTTATCACAAACGACCGGCGCTTGGCCCGATATACTGTGCCTCGAGTAAACGCGATTCGTGCGCTGGCAGATGTAGAGGTCGCCAGGATATAGTCCAAAAATCCAAGTCCCCTAGCCAAGGGGGCGGATCCAGTGTAAATAAATGTTCATTTGAACATTTAGCTAGTCATGCCATTTTCTGCAATGGCTATGACCAGGAAGATTATTGATCTGCGCAATCTTCTTGCGATTCGTTTCCCTCAGGCGCCCATGCTGGCGGGAACGAGTTTAGTCACCGGTTTAGCTTTCTTCGATCAACCTATTGGCGGTGGTTTGCCCAAAGGGGCGATCACCGAATTAATCAGCCCGCGAGGAAGCGCGGGGAGCGCATCGCTCATTCACGCTTTCATCCATGGTGCATATCGCGATAAGTATTTCGTGGCGCTGATCGATGGGCGCGGTTCGTTCGATGCTTGTGCGCTGGCCACTTCCATTCTGCGTCAGCTCCTTTGGGTGCGCTGCACTAACGCCCTTGAAGCAGTTAAAGCAGCGGATCTGCTCTTAAGAGATGGCAACTTTCCCCTTGTGATTGTTGATCTGATTCTTAATTCGCCGGAAGAACTGCGGAAAATTCCGCAAACCACCTGGTATCGCTTGCAACGACTGGCCGAATCGGTGCCCACAGCATGTCTGGTTCTCACCCGATATGAAATGGTCAGTAGCGCGCAGCTGAAGCTTGTTCTCGAAAATTCCTGGAATCTGGAAACTTTGGAAAAGCAGGAGGCGATTTCTCAACTGCGGATCATTGTAAAACGATCGTACTTCAAATCAGCGGTCCCGCCTTCGGTCGCCGCGGCGACCAAGGGGGTTGGCAAGCAATGGTCAGTGATGAATTAAATCGATGTTTGCGACGATTTATTTGCCGAACTTTTATTTGCAGGCCGCTATGCGGCATCAGCCCGAACTTTGCGCAAAACCGGTAGCCTTAATCGAAGAACAGGAAAAGAAACCTGTTATCATTCAGCTGAACGACGTCGCGGAAAAGGCCGGGATCTACAAAGGAATGACTCCAAGCCAGGCTCTGGCGCGATCTTTACGGGTCGTGATCAAAGTGCGGGCCCGCACGCAGGAAAAATCGATCCAGGAAATCTTGCTTCATTACGCGTTTACGCTCAGCCCATTTGTGGAAGCCACCGCACCAGGCATTTGCACAGTTCAATCTACAACGTGGGATCGGCACCCTGCCGATAATCGATTGGCTGCAAGCCAATCCCGCGACAACGTCTTGCGTGTTATCGAGCAATTAGCCGAATGTGAAATCTTGGCTCAAGCGGGGATTGCTGCTACGCCAGATACCAGTTTTCTTGCAGCGCACCTTGCGAAGCCGGTTTTGCAGATTGAGAATGCAAAAGAATTTCTTGCTCCTTTGGCGATAGAAGTTCTCGAAACAGCTTCCCCGGATTTTTGATAGAGCCATTGCGGCGCCACCTTCAGTCCGCGCCAAAGACCGTTCATCAGCGGTTCTTCTTCGGTTTCCGGATCGTTTCGGTTTGCTTTACCACGAACGATTTCACGCGCGCATATTCCTTCTGAACGCCATTGGCGAAATCGTGTGGCCCGTACTCGAACAGCACAACGAAACAAAAAGTTAGAACGACGAAGAGAACGAGCCAAAAAAGGCCGCGCAGGAGCGCCATGCAAACAGGCTAACGCCTGCGGACACGGCGATCAATACCGCCCACCGGACCACAACCTCTTGAATGGCATGGCGAAACTGCCAAGCTATTTGGCCATGCGCGTGCCGCTGCTCGATCTTAGTGAACAATATCGTGCCCTGGGCGATTCAATTCGCGAGGCGATTAACGACGTTCTGGGGAGCGGCCGTTTCATCCTTGGCCCAAAAGTCGATGTGTTCGAGAAGGCGATGTGCACATATTGTAATACGCCACACGCGATTGGTGTTTCGTCTGGAACCGATGCTTTGCTGGCTATTTTGATGGCGCTTGGAATCGGACGCGGCGATGCCGTTATCACGACGCCTTACACATTTTTCGCTACCGCTGGATGCATTGCCCGCGTGGGGGCGCGACCACTTTTTGCCGACATAGATCGCAAGACATGCAACATCCGGCCATCCGCGATTCAGGAATGCATCGAGAAAAATTGTCAGCCTGACGCGGGTGGCGCATGGAAAACAAAGAGCGGAGAAAAACTCCGCGCAATGATTCCAGTTCATCTGTTTGGTTTGTGCTGCGAAATGGAAGCGCTCCGTAAGATTGCGGAGCGTTACCGTCTTGTTTTGATCGAAGATGCGGCGCAGGCGATTGGTGCAGAATTTCCATTTCCTGAGAGAACCGCTAAAGCTGGAACGATGGGCGAAGGTGGGCTGTTTAGCTTTTATCCTTCAAAGAATCTTGGAGCTGCTGGCGATGCCGGCATGGTCGTCTGTCGGGACGACAAGCTGGCGCAAAAGCTGCGCACCTTCAGAGAACACGGTATGGAGCAGCGCTACTTCCACCATTTCATTGGAGGCAATTTCCGCCTGGACGAAATGCAGGCTGCAGTACTCGCGGTTAAGCTTCCACATCTGGAAACATGGGCGGCCGCGCGCCGCGACGCTGCGGATTTCTACGGGGCCGAACTCGCGCGCGCGGGGTTGACTGAAAGGATCGCTGTGCCTGTCGAACCCTACCGCGACCGTGGCCTAACGAATCATCACGTTTATCATCAATATGTCATCCGCACACCCATGCGCGATGCTTTACGCGAGCACCTGGGCAAACGGCAAATTGGGGCAGCAATTTACTATCCGCTCGGACTCCATGAGCAGAAATGCTTTGCATATCTCGGCTACAAAAGAGGTGATTTTCCCGAGACCGAACGCGCCGCTCGCGAAACGCTCGCGCTACCCATTTATCCCGAGATTTCTCGCGAAGCGCAGCGGTACGTGGTCAGCGCGATTGCCGAATTCTTCAGCTGAAGTCTCGAGCGTTGGCCAAACTACTTGCGAGCCGCAGAGTGCGAGCTATATCAACGCGGAAAGCTTTCGTGGTACTAACGGGTAGGTACCGAAGTGGCCAAACGGGGCAGACTGTAAATCTGCTGGCTTTACGCCTTCGCTGGTTCGAATCCAGCCCTGCCCAAACTTTCGTCAAGACGTTGATGCGATGTAGTCGCCTTGCTGCGTCGAGACGCCTTGGGCGGAATCATCCCTGAGCACGGCGAGACCTTCCACCACGGGCAAGTTTTGCCGGGGCTACAGAAGTAGCCGAGAGCCGTGTGCGAATTCCTAGTAGCTCCTTCGCTGGCCGCCTTCGCGACGGCCACCGTATCCTCCACCACCGCCGTAGCCGCGTCCGCCGCCGCCACCGGGTGGTCGCGGTTCCCGCGGCCGAGCTTCATTCACCGTCAACGCCCTGCCTTCAACGGTTTGGCCATTGAGTTTTGAGATGGCGTTTTGAGCGTCCTCTTCGGAGCTCATGGTGACAAACGCAAAGCCACGCGATTTGCCGGTGAATTTGTCTTGCATGAGGGAAACTTCCTGCACAGTGCCGGCCTGTGCGAAAAGCTCCTGGAGTTCGTTTTCCGTCGTGTTGAAGGAAAGATTGCCTACGTATAGTTTAGTTCCCATTGAGTTTATTCTGGAAAAGGCTGCCAGGTCACTGTTCCCGCTTATCGGATTTCAAATCGCCACTGAATAAACTCAACTGACAATCCACCAACTTCCAGGCTTCCGTTTCCGTCTTCGAATCACTTGTAAAATGCTTCCCATAGGAAAGCAATAGAAAATAGCGTAACAATTTTTTGCCTCCTACATGGCCCAATTAGGTATTACGACCGGAGTAGAAACCCCTGAACGGGTGGCAGTCGTGGCTGCAGGAGTGGTGAGCCCATTGGGCTTTGGACTGGCGGAAACGCTCAATTCGTTGCAGAGGGCGAAAGACTGCGTCACGGCTGTAACCCGATTTTCGGTAGTTGAATGTCACTGCAAAACGGCCGGTCAAATACCCGATGATCGCCTTCTTGCTGGCCTGAACAAAAGGCTACGCGCTAAACGCTTGCATCGGGCGTCGCACATGATGATTCACGCGCTAAGAGAAGCCGTGATGCAAGTGCCTCAGTTTGAGCCTGAGTTAACGATAATCGGAACAACAAGCGGCGGCATGTCTTATGGGGAACAGTACTACCGATCGCTGTGCCGATCAGGAAATCTGCGACACGCGCCGATGTGGATCGCTAATTACCCGGCGCAAAAGCCGGTAATCGATGCGCAAGAGCAGGTTCTGGGGGTTTCTGTGCCATGTCAGGTCATTGCGAACGCCTGTGCTTCGGGCACAAATGCCATTGGTCATGCGTTCGAATGCGTGCGGTCAGGTCGCTATCAGCGCGTATTGACGGGAGGTTATGATGCTCTTTCGGAACTGGTTTTCACCGGCTTCGATTCACTTCAAGCCTCGACGCCGGAAAAATGCCGCCCGTTTGATCGACATCGTGCCGGCATGGTGCTGGGAGAAGGTGCCGCCATTCTCGCGCTGGAAAATCTTGAGCTCGCTCGAAAGCGAGGTGCGCCTATCTTGGCAGAAATTGTCGGCTACGGGATTTCCACGGATAATTTTCACATCACGCAGCCGGATCCTTCCGGTGTTGGACCGCGACAGGCGATGGAACGGTCTCTCCAGAGCGCGGAAATTTCTGCAGACGAAATCGATTACATCAACGCACACGGAACAGCCACGATACTTAATGATGCAGCCGAAGGGAAGGCGATCGGCCAGTTGTTTAATGGTGTGCCCGTGAGTTCGACCAAGAGCATGATGGGTCATTCGCTGGGTGCCGCTGGTGCGGTCGAAGCCGTCATCTCTTTGCTCGCGCTCCGCCACCAATTTCTTCCTCCCAATATCAATTTTGAGGCTTTGGATGACAGCCTCGACCTAAACATTGTAGCGAACGAATCGCGACCGGCCGTCGTACGTACGGCGCTTTCGAATTCTTTCGGCTTTGGCGGGACGAATGCCTCGATTCTGATACGTAAAGTTGAAGCATGAGTTTGGCGATCGCCGGAATGGGGTGGGTGACCCCTCTTGGAAATGGCGTCGATGCGGTATGGGAGCGTCTGCTTCGCGGCGATGAGGCGTCCGCAACACCAATTTCTGAGCAGTTTGCCGACCGGTCCTACAGCGCCTTCCGCGTACCTGAATCGGCGGTGACTGGTTTGGCGCATCCACGCCTTCGTCGGGCCAGTGTGATCTCGCGATTTGCTGCAATCGCAGGTTTGGAGGCCTTGCAGGCTGCCGGGGTAAAGGTGGATTCGCAAAATGCGGGACGAATTGCGCTAATCTTCGCGGTCTCCAACGGAGGTGTGATTTATACCAAGCGCTTCTACCGCGATGTCGTTGAGACCGGTGCGCAGTCGGCCAGCCCTCTGTTGTTTCCGGAAACGGTTTTTAATGCCCCGGCGAGCCATCTCGCGGCAATTTTGGGTGTTACCGGGACAACTTACACTGTCGTCGGCGACGGGGCCGTGGGTCTCTTGGCGATAAAAATGGCAGAAGACGTGATGATGGATAAGTCGCTTAATTATTGCCTCGTCGTCGGCACCGAAGAGGTCGATTGGCTTTTATGCGACGCCTATCGACGATGGCGTTTGCTTCGTTCGGTGCCTCCGATTGAGCCATTCGGTAAGCAAAAACGAGGAATGATTTTAAGCGAAGGCGCGGGAGCAATCGTGCTCGCACGAGAAGGGCCGATAACAATCGAACGTGCTCATCCAGGCGGCTGCTACCGAAAGCGAGGGGAAGCGGAAGATATTCTGAAGCGAATATTACGTGATGTCAGCCAAGTCGAAATCGACTTTGTGATCTCGAGCGCTAACGGCACGTTCATTGATCAGGCAGAGCAGGGAGCGTTGGAGCAGGTGATCCCAGATGCAATTACTTACGCGGCAAAGCCAGCTCTAGGTGAAAGCGTAGGCGCCTCAGGGCTGTGGCAAGTCATTTTGGGAGCGCAAGCCCTCCGTCATGGGGAGCTTCCGCCTGTCCTTCACGCCGACCCAGCTATTTCGTTGCGGCTTGCGCTTTCACGCATGGCAATGGCACGCGCGCGCCGGGCAGTTATC
>DATIOX010000069.1:0-6312 GCA_035472675.1 Candidatus Dormiibacterota bacterium | reverse complement strand
TCGTGGTGGGCAATCCTTCACTAAGGACCGCGCAAGATACTGCCGATCTGATCCTTAATTTGGCATGGCCTATACAGCAACTCCGACGCTGAGCGCAAAACCGTAAAGCTACGCCTGCATCACGCCGGAGGTGAGCCAGTGTCCCGCGCGAAAATCTCAAATTCACGCTGCCCTACTCTCAGCAACGCAAACATTGTGCGTTTAATTCTGAACCACTAACGGACGAAGGCTGGAAGGCCAATCCGTGATAATGCCAGAATCACTTCGACCGAAGTCTTTGTCCGCCGCGTCTGTCGACGTTCGATACCGATTGGAGGTGATGCCAAGAAGAATGACAAACTCGATAAATCGGTGGTGCCACCCGAAGATTTGGTTGCGGGGTGCGACCGCCACATGCCGTCGCGCCTCACCTCGTCAGCCAAGTTCGGTCGCAATCGCATCAGTCAACTTCGCAATCTCCTGTGATGTAGTTCGGTAATCTTCGAAGATTTGCTCCTGACTCTTATTCGCCAGAAAAAACAATTTGCCGGAAGCAGTCTTGATCAAGTTCACGAGATGGGAACTAGGATCCGCGGCATTAACTGACACCCACCGTTCAATCGCTTTGTTAGAGAGACCAAACAGTTCCTCTTTAAGCCGCCGCTTACGATTGACTAGTTCGAGGATCTGCCGTTGTGCGACCATTCTATTTTTGAACTCGTTCATAATTTCGCGCTTGCGCGATTAACGCTTCCATCCAATTCCTCACAGTGTGTAAATGTCGCCGATTTTTTGGCCGACTTTAGAGTTTGCCGCATTGGGGAACGCGGCAATTCCATGAGTGTTTCCTAACCCAAACCCCTGGTAGTATTCGGGATTAAAGTAAATCTCACCGCCCGGCCAAAGATGAGGGCCGAGGTAAATATCAAGGGATGATGCTTGTCTAAATGTGTCGTCGGGTCTCAGACTGTTGATTCCCGCGTAGGGCGAATGAAAACCGGGCTGGCCCTGAACGATCTCCGTTCCCTGGACATGAAAAAGCCAGTTCTGATGCTCGGGGTTTGGCTTTGATTGCCCGAGGCACTCTCTTTCGAATCCGAATCTCTACGCTCAATCAGTGCAAGCGTTCGTTCCGATGGAAGCTCACAGGAAAGAAAATCCTGCGCATGAATAGTTGCCGACAAGAGCAACATAAACGACGCCATACGTGCGGTCCTCACCGCATCGACTTCTACACGGCAAATCAAATTTGTCCGCTCTAATCCGTCGCGAAGCCACGGCAGGTTTTGTTAAAGCCGGTGTCGCAAGCGTTGCTACGTGTCCCATCCAAAGAGCCTTGCAGCAGCCGCGCCCAAGTCTCGTGGCATTCAATTCCTAAATAACGTGTAGGATTCGGCCTAACACGGCCTTGGTTGTAGAACCTACCCGCTAGGTGTTGGCTTGGAACGCGCGCTCCGACCAAGTCGGGCGCGGCCCTGCATGCCAATTAGGTGACGCGCAATTAGACAAATTCGCAGGATGCGCGCATTTGTGGTCTTTCAAATTAGGACACCACCGACGGCGGAGGATGCAAAACTTGCCAACATGAACAGAATGATTCTCCCATTACTTCTTCTGTCGTGCTTGACCCTCGGCGGCGGATGCGCTTCGGAACGTCCGCGCGACTTCCAAACTTACAACGCGAATCTCAATCGGCTAAGGATAGGAATGACAACTAAGAAAGTCTCCGCCTTGGTAGGCCCGCCGATACGTAGTGAGCAAGCCGCCACCGCAGCAGGAACAATCGTGGAATGGTATTACGTTGAGTCACCGTTCATGGCTGCGGGAGACGCGGTCGTTACTGGTCTTCAAGAGTATGCCGGGACGCGCAGTGGGCAGCGTGGCATTAAAGTGACTTTCACAAACGGCAGAGTCTCCTCGATTCAGAGCGCGAGTGCTACACCGTGAGCGCCGTCGCGCTGAAGCATTGCGAAAAATATCCGATGCACGTTTACGAAGTCCGCCCGCGCAAAGATCATCGCGGCGTCGATCTGATTATTCCACTTCCTAAATGCCGAATAATTCGACACAATTCTCGTTAGATCTCTTTTTTGTGCCTATGAAAAGATGCGTTTCAATCTTCTGCGCGTGTTTAGCCCTATGCGCGTCTGTCTGTGGGCAGCAGCGTAGCGTTGAAGAACGGCTTAGTGATGTGGAGAAGCGCGTTTCAGCCTTGGAAAAGGCGTCGCCGCTTTCACTATCCAAACCACCTCCATCGCCCACGCCAGCGGTCCAGACGAAGTCGCCGCTCGAACTCGTGTCGTGGAGTGGTGAATACTTGCAGCATTTCTACACAATTACGCTGGATCTGAAAAACAACCCAGATAAAGACATCAAGCTCATCGACGCTTCGGTGTACTTTTACGACTTGCAGGAAAATCAGGTGTTCGGCATTAAGGTCAATCCTGAGCGTTCGATTCCGGCTGGCCAAGTCATCGTGGAGAAGGGTGACTACAGCGTGAACGAGTTCAGCCCGGAACAAGTGCGGATGGCGCAAATGAAAAAGGAGGACATTAAGGCCACTCTCGTTGTTCAGAAGCTAGTATTTGCAGACAATAGCACTGGCGAGTACTAGCCACGAGGTCTGACCAAGCGATTCAGCCAACGGCTGGCCCGTTTCAATGACAGTCATTGAAATAGAGTCGCACCGTTGCGGATGGAAAGATTTCGAAGCACCGGGCGTCTTGCTAACGCGAAAACTTAGTGCGTGGAAGGATCGACTGGCACGAAACTGTCGGCGTGCTTCGGATCGCCGCTGCCAGAATAATGCGCCAGGATTGGGTAGGGATACACCGGGCGTGATCGTTCGACGATTCCATTACTCGATCTCTGCGCAATCAGTTTTTCAGGCGCCTGTCTCCTCTCCACCCAGTTTTCCAATGCAGTCAAGGCGTCAAACTCGGTGAGCCCCGGGCCGCCGCCGCCGTGATGAACTCCCGGGACGAGAAACAGCCGAAAGAAGTCTTCCGTTTGTTTGCGGCCGCCCATGAGTTTGGTCACACCATCGTAGTATCCAATCGAAGAAGTCGCCACGATGGCACCATCGGCCCAGCCATGCCACAAAAGGATTTTGCCGCCTCGCGCTTTAAAGGCGCGCAGGTCAAAAGAGGTCGCGTCGTAGATCCTTCGCGCCCTCGCCAGAGTGACGGGATCGTGATCGAAGTCGAAGCTGAGAGCATCACCTTTTGCTCTCATCTTCTCATCCACAAAGTATTTTAGGTACTGCCCGGGTAATTCCATGTTGGCAAAACGCGGCGGATAGGCGGGGCTTGGAGCACCAAAGTAGTTCCAGCCTGCCCACTGCGTCTCAGTTCCAGGGATGTAGTGGTAAGCGTAGAGCACTTCGCCCTTGGAATTGGTCGCCGGGGTCATCAGACGCTTGACCGCAGCTACCTGCTTTGCATCTAGGCAATCAGAGCCGCTGCTCCCTGAAGCGCACGCAATCATTTCAGGCTGCCAGTTGCAGGAAGGCGGATCGGTGACGAGTCCTTCTTCCACGGCAGCCTGCGCGCCGCAGTGCTCGAGGACGGATTTATGCACCGCGTTGGCCGCTTCTGCAGTCAGTACTGACCCGCCGTGTCCGTCGCTCACCGCTTTCGCAAACCACGCCGCGGCGACGGTGTTGCGGCCCGTGTAATCGTAGACGGGCGCACTCGGCAACAACGCGGCGTAATCTTCGGGAAATCTCTGCGCCTCCATCAGAACGGCTTGTCCGCCTTTTGAATTGCCCGCCATGTAGGAGTACTTGATCGGCTTGCCGTAGTAGTACGCCGTGATTGCTTTGGCAATGAGCGTGACCACGTGATTGCTGCGCCAGCCAAAATCTTCCTGCAATTCGGGAGCGTTCGCGGCCCAGATGCCGTCGAATCCCAAGACACTGTCGTGCCCTCCGTTTCCGGTCGCCGAAGCGTAGCCCCGTGCCAGAGTCAGATTGAGGGCATCTCGATTGACACGACCGCAGAAGCCACCGCAGGCGTGGAAGAAGAACTTCTGATTCCAATCGGCGTACAGCGGGAGCTTCAGTTCAAATTTGTTCTGCGGCGCAACGTATCCAGAAACATCGCAGTATTGCCGGATCGGACTCGTGCGCAGAACAGCGCTGCTCCCGTATCCGCTGGGACGGACTACCCACTCTTCCAATCCGGTCGCGGGTACCTCGACTAGGCGTGCCGAGGTGACCAGGCCTGGACCTCCAGGGGCGTCTTCCAGGTTGAGCCCCATCAGCGCGGCACACTTCTGCGCGTCAACGCTAGCCACCGGTGTCGATGCGAGGGGGGCTGCCGTGGTTATGATCCCGCTCGATGTTGTCGATACCGCGAAACTCAACATAGCCAGCGACGTGCCACCTAAACAAAGAAGCAAAGCCACGCAGACGCGTGGCTTGCCTTGCAGGCTTTCTTGTGGAGCGGCTGTGACCGTCACTGTGCCTTCTTTTGATACGTTAGCACTTTGTCGGTGATCATCGGCATGCTGCTCGTGCAAGACTTGCTGAGATCGTCTGCGATAATTTCCCAGTAATTCGCAACCTGCGATCGCATCTGCGTTAAAACAAAAAGCCCTGCGACCAATTATTCGCAGGACTTTCCATCGAATAGCTCAGCTGGCTTACTTGTGCGCGTGCAACTCGACGTGACGCTTTGCTGCTTCACTAGCGTGATGCGTCGCGTGCAAATGATGACCGTGCGCGGCATGCGCATGGTGAGCCGCCGTCTCGTGTTTGCCGGAGCCATGATGTTCAGCTGCTTTGCGATGATGCTTCGCCGCGCGTTCATGGTGTTCAGCAGCCTTCGTGTGATGTTCCTTTAGTTTTTGGGGCATTGGATTTTCCTTTTTTCTTTTGGGTTTAGTTAGTGGCACAAAGTAGTTCTATGGCAGTCATGGCTTCAATAGGACCTTAGTGCATCAGGCATTGACTGACAGCTTAAATAGGTCTTCATCCTGCATGGCGTGCTCCCCGGAAATGACGGAAAGCGCATCCCGGGCATCGACGAAGTGATTACGCTTCTCTAATTTCGCGGAATGAATTGGTTCGTCTCCGCGTTAATAACCGGAGCCCTGGCCTTTTCCGCCACGAACATCGACGACATTGTTTTTCTCACGATTTTTTTCTCTCAGGCGTCGCACCGTTGGCAAGTAGTTATCGGCCAGTATTTAGGCTTTACTGCGCTGGTGCTCGTAAGAAGCGTAAAAAAAACTTTGATTCGGCTTCTGCTTGGTTCCGGTGCAGAGCAAGATCATGCGAAACGTTTAAACCGGTCTATGCAAAAGCTTATTTCGTCTGTTCTGTTGCTGATCGGCATTGTCATCGCGCTTGGAGGCTTTGAGCACAGCCTCGGCGCCGGAGGTCGGGTTGAAGCCGCACTAGTCGCGCACGCCGTGCCAGGCGAAATCAACAAATTGGTGCTGGTTGTTTGGCACTTCGCTGGCGGGTGCCTTGCGGGCTGGACTTCGTAAGTGTGACGAAGGGATAGCTTATTCTTTTTCGATGGATACTTCAGTGGCCTTTATTATCGCAAAAACATTGTCGCCGTGTTTGAGATTCATTCGCTCGACTGAGCCAGTTGTAATAATCGACGTTACGTTTCCAGCGGCAGTTCGGATGACAAGTTCAGAGACGACTTGAAATGTTTCTTTGTTGGCCTTCGAAGGACTAGACTCCATCACGGGAGGGCGGCCGACTATTTTAGATAAGTGGCATTGATGCTGTGATTCGCGTTTACCATAACGCCCGCGCCAGCCGGGATGGGATTAAGCGAATAGAGTTCGCGATTTGAACTCACGCAGTTTCATGAAAGCGATTTCAATCAACCATCGCATCGCCCAAAGCTGCGCGAAAAGAGCCGCAATAAAAAGAACACTGGAATAGCGGTCAACTTCCATCGAATGAACGACGGAGATACTGAAAACGTTTCCGAAAACGGCGGAGTGCAACAGAACAACGAGAACCGCCGGCCACTTTGAGTCCTCTGAATTGCTTCGCTTGAACATGGACCAAGCAGCAATCGGAATACTAATCAGTAAAATTGAGAGATAACTCTGTGCGAAGCGGACATGACCTATTTGAGCCAGTTTATTCTGGTGAATGACAACGTCTGTGGAACAAAGCCCGAGGGTACGCTTCAAGAAAGCTGACCCAACCGCTGTCTCGCGAAGTAACTGCAATGATTGCGGTTGAGAAAGCGCCGCAAGGCTTCGACCGTACGCAGACGATAACGAATATCTCGTCTGGACTCTGAAGGCCGGGCAGTTCGGTGAATAAAAAACTCCAAGTTGGCGAGCGACTTTTTCGGCAAA
>DATIOX010000068.1:0-12642 GCA_035472675.1 Candidatus Dormiibacterota bacterium | reverse complement strand
CGCAGCTTCATTGCGTACTTCGCAAAGTCGGCCGCCGTCGCATAGGGGGAAGTGGATTGTTCGTCGGCTTTAGCCGCGCAAGCAATCCCCAGACTCAAACAAGCCGCAAGAAGTCTCCTCATTAGCAAACGCCGCCACCCTTTACCCGATTCCCCGCTCTTAGGCAAGCCTAATTTCGCGGTCAAATAACCCGTAGTCGGAAGCAAAATTGAGGATTGAGCAGGCAAGATTGGTTTACTGGTTTTCAATCAGCATTTGCGGTGCTGGTTTGTGCGCTTCAACTTTCGCGCTCACACTTTGAATCCGCGTTTCCTGCTGATTCAAGCGCGCGACCACAGCTTCCGTTGCCTTACGTTGCTGAGCCATGGCCATCTCAAAATCCTTTTGCTGCCGCGCCATCGCTGATTTCAATTCCTCAACCTTGCGGTGCTCTTTCAGAAACTCATTGAGCAACATCGCGTTCACCGCATCGTACCGGACGCTGTAGATTTCCCCGTTGCGATCGCGCACGACGAGGTCTGGATTCACCTTCGCCACTTCTTCGGCAATCAGGCCAAATTGCGCCGTGCTCGTCTTGTCAGTCTTGTATTGAAAAGTTACCGCTTGAGCTTGAATGCTCGTTTTCATATTGCCTGAAGTTTCCAGACAATCTCTCCGACTTGTCGAGGCAAAAAACTCGAGATCGCTCGCTGTAGTCAGGATAGGTGATCGGCGGGCAGTAGCGCGGGCAATTCAGACAAACGCTCTCGAACTAGGCCGGCTACAGCATCAACCGCGGCTTAGCACGGTGTCGTGTTTGAAACGAGAATCGTCCGTCTTTGGATAATCCAGCGTGTAATGGAGGCCGCGGCTCTCTTTGCGGCACAACGCCGAATCGACAATCAAGGAGGCTACCGCTGCGAGATTGCGCAACTCCAACAGATCAACGGATACTTTGAAATTCCAATAGAACTCGCGGATTTCGCGCAGCAAGTTTCGCAGCCGCGCACTTGCGCGCTGGAGCCGCTTATCCGTACGCACGATTCCGACGTAGTCCCACATCAAGCGTCTGATCTCATCCCAGTTGTGATAAATCACGACCAGCTCATCGACGTCCTGCACATTTCCCGATTTCCATTCCGGCAACAGGACCTTTTGTTTCGAAGTCGATCGGGTCTGAACGGCGGCGATCGCGGCCCGATGCGCCACTACCAGCCCTTCCAATAGCGAGTTGCTGGCGAGCCGATTTGCTCCGTGCAAGCCAGTACACGCGACCTCCCCAATCGCATACAGCCCCGGCAAACTCGTCACGCCATTCACGTCCGTTTTGATTCCCCCGCACTGGTAATGCGCAGCGGGTACTACCGGAATCGCCTGCTTCGACATATCGATCCCGAACCGCAGACATGTCTGATAGATGTGCGGGAAACGCTCTTGAATGAATTCCGGCGATCTATGCGTGATATCCAAGAATACACACTTGGCCCCTGAGCGCTTGATCTCCGCGTCAATTGCGCGTGCTACAATATCGCGCGCCGCTAGCGAACCGCGCGCGTCGTAGCGCTTCATAAAATCCTCGCCGCGGTTATTGCGCAAGATTCCGCCCTCGCCGCGTACTGCCTCCGAAATGAGAAACGATTTTGCCTGTGGATGAAAAAGACAGGTGGGATGAAACTGGATGAATTCCATGTTTGCAATCTCTACGCCCGCACGCCACGCCATCGCCACACCGTCGCCGGTCGCAATGTCCGGGTTCGTCGTGTACAGATAAACTTTGGCGCAACCTCCGGTCGCAAGCACGATCCGATCCGAACGGATAGTTTCTACTTCTCCAGTTTTTTCATCCAGGACGTAGACACCAAGACAGCGATCTTCTGCCGCGAACCCGAGCTTGGCTGCAGTGATTAAATCCACGGCCATGTGATTTTCCAATAGCTGGACATGAGATTGTCGGCCCAGTTCGCGCAACAAGGTGTTTTCAATTTGTTTCCCGGTTACGTCTTGCACATGCAGGACCCGGCGCTTGGAATGACCGCCTTCTTTGCCAAGATCAAGCTCGCGATGTCCCGAAATCTCACGTTCATCGAACTGCAGACCGAGCTCAGTCATTTCGCGGATGCGCTCCGGACCTTCGGTCACAATCGTGCGTACGACTGCTTCGTCACACAGACCCGCTCCCGCTTCAAGCGTATCACGCACGTGCAGTTCAAACGAATCTTCATCGCTCGTCACGCAGGCGATTCCGCCTTGCGCCCAAGCGGTGTTTGTGTCGGAGCCTTTGCGTTTCGTCATCACAGCTACCGAGCCGTGCTTTGCCGCTTTCAATGCAAAACTCAGGCCGGCGATACCGCTGCCGATAACCACGAAATCGTATTCCTTCATGACCGTGAAGCAGGCAATCTTGCCCGCTGGGGCTAAATGCTCAAACGCGCAGCCAAGTTGTCTGCGTCAGGATGTATTCCTTTATCCCAACCGAATATTGTCGATCAAGCGAGTTTTCCCGAAGAACACAGCAACCGCGAGCAATGAATTCGGTCTGACCATTTCAATGGGTTGCAACGTTTCCTCATCGACAAGCTTCACATAATCAATTCGTCCCAACGGCGCTTCACCGATCACTTTTCGAACAAGATCGACAATTTCTCTCGCGGATTTGTTGCCGGCATTTGCCGCGGCCAGCAAAGCCTTGTGCAAAACTGCTGCCTGCTTGCGCTCTTCAGGATTCAAATATTGATTGCGCGAACTGAATGCCAGGCCGTCTCCTTCGCGCACAGTAGGTACTGCAATAATGTTGGTCTTGAAATTGAGGTCGCGCACCATGCGCCGAACGATCACCAGTTGCTGAAAATCCTTCTCACCGAACAAAGCGGCGTCCGCTGAAAGAATGTTGAATAACTTCCCCACGACTGTGCAGACACCGCGGAAATGTCCGGGTCGCGATTTGCCCTCGAGTGTATTTGAAAGAGAAGATTCCTCGACAAACACGGAGCGATCGTCGGCGTACATCTCTGCAACACTCGGACGGAACAAAAGATCGACCCCGGCGTTTCGACAAAATTCTTCGTCCGTTTTTTCCGAGCGCGGATAGCGTTCGTAATCGCTTCCGGGTTCAAACTGCAGCGGATTAACGAATATGCTCAGCGCCACCTCGCCATCGTGGCCAGCATGCTTGCGTGCGACCCGAACCATTTCCCCATGGGCCTTGTGCAGAGCGCCCATCGTGGGAACAAGTACACGGCATTTAGCATGCGCCTGCGCCTCTGCGATCGTCGTAATGATCCGCATCGTAGAACCAGAGTCGATCATGGAAGCAAATATCCAGAGATTCCTTTCAGCGTCCGCATAAAGCTACGGCCGGGCAACCTCCGAATGCTTTCGTGGTCGGAAGACAAATGGGCTCACGTTGCTTCGAGCCAAATGGCTTGCCTGGAAAAGTGGAATTTCTTGTGACCGAAATTTTCCCATCGAGCGCGCAGGGCAAGGTCACGCATCTCAGAAAAGGAGAAGGCCCGGATGGCAGAGAGCCGCGCATCGTAACGCGTCATCGGTTCGCGCAAAATCAGCGTAGTCAAAACGTAAACGCCTGCGACAAGGGAAAAACTACGTCGTAAATCCGACACCAGCACAAATCTTTTGGACACCTGGCAACATCTGCGCAGGAGCCACACAGCATCTTCGTTGCTGAAATGGTGAAGCGCCAGCGTGCAAAGCGTGATGTCATATGATTCGACGGAGTTCCATTCGAGAATGTTGGCTTCGCGGTAGGAAATCTCCGGATAATCGGCGCTCAGTCCTCTGGCGATCTCCAATGTGGCAGGCTGCCGATCTAACGCATCGATTTCTACCCTGGCGCCAATCTTTCGTGCATAATCGACAATCAATCGCGGGATATCGCCCGATCCAGTTGCCAGATCGACGACGCGTAATTTGTCGGCCGGCCTGATCCAGTTGCGAATAAAACCCAATACAAGACGATAGCTTCCGAACCAGCGATTCAATTGCCGAATACGTTCCAGATCACGCTCCAGTTCGGCGGAAGGAGGCTGGTCTCGATCCATCATCTCTAGCACAGCCGGATCGAACCTTCGTTTCACTTAATCTAGTAGTGCCTTATCAGCGCCGTGCGCTTAACGCGACGGTCATAGACCGCCGCTACAGCGATAGGAATTTTTGCCACGATTCTGGAAGCGCGGCGGTTTCCACATCGCTCGCAATGCGGCCTTCGAATTCGGGATGGAAAACTGTGCTCGTCCCATAAACCATGATCACGTCTTCTGTGCCTTCAACGCGAATGGCGTGCGCCACGCCCGGTGGAATTACTATGCCGACATTGTTATCGCCGCGATGATTGTCGCCGTCCACAAAGAAACGCATCATTCGCCGCGGTAATCCCGCGCGAATGTCAAACAGAATGATCTCGAGGCGACCCTGAATAAAAAACATTACGTCCCATTGCTCGTTGTCATAGCCCCTCGCCGAATAATTATCCGCCTCATCGATATACAAGCGGCGCAACCAATCTACTGGATCACTGTTTTCTGGAATGCTGGGTGGATGCACGTGAAAACCCTTTGCAGTTCCCGAGAACATCCGCGCAGTTGACCATTGCTTGGGCCAGAGACCAATCCGCGCGAGAATGCCTTCGTCGCGCCGCACAAATTCGCCAAAAAGTCCACGGTGCCGCTGCGGGTAAACTTTTCGCGCGAAAATTTCAACGCCAGGGATCCAAGCATCCTTAATCTCGCGCCGGCTCCGATTCGCAGCCGCGAGTTCGCCCGCGTCCACGCCTCCTTGTGAAAGCTCCTGCGTGAAGGATGCCGTGCGGTAGTCTCGGGTGTTTAGGCTCCCTCGCGCGCCACGGTCGATTCCTTGCCAAAGATTTTCTTCGTGCTTGCTCATTTCACTTCAGCTAATGGTCTTATTTGCCTAGCGAGAAATCGGCCCGTTCGCGAGAAAGATTTGGATTGTAATAGGGGTCGCGCCGCAAAACGCCAGGCCAACGCTCGCGCATAATCGCGTCACCGTTCATGTCGATCTGATCGCCTGGCGCTCGATGCCAGCAAAGTTTTGCGAAGGGAGTATAAACAATCAGGTAACCGGCGCGCCGCATTTTAAGACAAAGATCGACATCGGCGAGAGCCCCTTCCATTCTCTCATCGAATCCGCCCGCTTCCTGAAAAACGTCACGCCGCGTGAGCATACACGCGCTCGAAACGGCGCTGCAGTTTCGAGTCACCTGCAATTGGCGATTCACACCAGGATGTTCTGCCGGAAAACCGTGAAAAGCCGGTTGCGCAGTCTTATTGACACCCACAACCATCCCCGCCTGTTCGACCGTGGCGTTCGGATTCAGCAATCGTGCGCCTACGGCTCCGACTTCTGGCCGCTGGACATGCTCGGCCATAATCGTCAGCCAGTCCGGTTCGATCGGTTCGATTCCCTCACTCAGGAAAAGAATCCATGGATCGTTTGTTTGATTTACCGCGAAATTTTTTAACGCAGAATCGTTGGCTTCGCCCGAGAAACGCACGGTACGATATGGAAAATGCGAGGGAAAAGCTGACGCGCCATGGAACTCATCGTCGTTCACGATCACAATCTCATAATTCGGATAACTTGTTCTGTTCGTCAGGCTTTCGATGCATCGCTCGAGCAACTCCATGCCGTGCCAAGTTAAAACGATGACCGAAATTTTCTTCGCTTCCGGCAGTCCCCGCCTGACGCAGAAAGCGTGGGTGCGCCAGTCCACACCCACATGAGCCGACTCGCCGCGACGTTTCAGGTGATCTTCAATCGCAAGCCGCGACGCCTCGAGTTGTTCCGGCTTTTGACGAACGCTAATCGCACTGGAGCTCTCCGAGCGCCGCCAATGATACAGGACCCTCGGGATATGGTGAATTCGCTTGGTCTGGTCGATCACGCGAAAGAAGAGGTCGTAATCCTGCGCGCTATCGAATTGTGATCGGAAGCCGCCTGCCCCTAGCACGATATCGCGCCGCACTGCCGTTAAATGGCCAACATAATTGTAAGAAAGGAAAAAATCGGGCGACCAATCCGGCTTAAATAAAGGAGCCTCGACGCCGTCTTCGCCGAGCTTGTCTTCATCGGAATAAATCAGATCGGCATCCGGATGGGTCTGCAAAAGTTTCACAATCTGGAAAACCGCATCGGGTTCCATGACGTCATCATGATCGAGAAAACCGACCCACTCCCCGCGCGTTAGCGCCAGTCCCTGATTCAATGCCGCCGAAATGCCTTCATGTTTTCCGAGGCTTTTCAGAATGATGCGCCGATCGCGAGCGGCCAGCAGAGGCAGGGCTCGGAGCAAATCGGCGTCGCTCGATCCATCATCGATTAACACGAGCTCCCAGTTCTCATATGCTTGCGCAAGCACTGATTCAATTGCTTCCTCAAGCCACTGCACAGGCGTGTCGAAGACTGGCGTGATTACGCTAATCAGCGGCTTCGAAGCAAACGTCCGCGATTCATTTCGCATTCGTTCAAGTTCGCGCGCAGTTGCGCGATGCCGCTCGAACCATTCCTGATATTCGCTTGGGGCAACGGATCGTCGACGTTCTTGCGCGGGTCGACGGAGCCTTTTCCAAACCGTTTTCGCCAGTTTTTCCGGAAGACGATATGGCGCGAGCAATATTTGGCCCACGCGGCGCTCAGGCGATTTCCGTAGAGTTCGTTTCTGCTCTTTTAGCAATTTCAATTCGCGCCGGTATTCCTTGAGTTTGAGCAATTTTTTCTCGAGCGCAGCGATATGGCGGTGCGCCCCTTCCAGTTCAGAGCAACGGATTTGAAGTGATCCCTTCAAGTCGCTGAGCGCTCTGTTGAGTCTGGCAAGAGCTGCCTCCACTGCCGGCGTTAGCGCGCCGGCCGCGACACCCGGTTGGTGCCGAAGACACAGGGCTCCCGCATCCAACTCCATTAGGTCGAATTCGTAATCCGGCAGTAGTCCAAGGCGCTCGAAACACTGAACGAGTTGCGGACGCCGCCTGGCGGCGTCAGAGCCGAGACCGGGAAGGAGCACAATGCCGTCCGCGCAACGCGAGAGCGCTTCTGCTATGCGATTATCATCGTTTTCTCCAGAGGAGTAAAACCAAACTGCTGTTTCAAAGCGCGCCGTGGCGTGACGCGGTCCCAGCTTTGTCGTCAGGTCACCGGGAGACGACATAACTGAAGCTTCTCTTTTCGCTTCAGCAAATTGACGCTCAACTTCCTGAGCGCTCACGCCGATGATAAGGAATCGGCCATCTGGGAACTTTCGCGAGATAACGCGAACGAAATTGGCAGTAGTGGAATGGAACGGCGATGGCGACACTGGGGACATTATATTGGTTGAAGGCAGCCACAGGCAAATCTACCCTGCCGCGCCGCTGTGCGATACCGCTCGTCCTGCAATGCTCGATTTCGTTGTCTATCTTCTCTACCGCGCTGGGTTGGCAATCGCCTCAGGACTACCATTACCGGTTCTCTTTGCCCTCGGGGAGTTCCTCGGTTTTTGTGCATGGGTTTTGTCCGGGAAATACCGGCGCCTAGCTCAACGCAATGTTGCCATTGCGTTTGCCAATGAAAAGACCCCTCGAGAAATGCGTTGCCTCGTCCGCCGCCATTTCCAACGACTCGGCGCTAACCTTCTCTGTAGCGTTAAACTTACCGCAACGCCGCCCGAAAAAATCCTGCAGCGGGTCAAGGTTGACAATATCGAGGCGATGGAACGGGAATTTCGCGCTGGCGTTCCCGTGGTGCTCGTTTTGAGTCATCTTGGAACATGGGAATTGTTCGCGCAATTGATGCCGAAGTTCGTCGGTTACGTGCGCAATGCGAGCGTCTATCAAAAGCTTGGTAATCGCTTCATTGACGCGCACGTGCGCCGGACGCGTGGCCAAACCGGCTTGGAATTATTCGATCGCCAGCAGGGATTTCAACCGGTGATCGATCTGCTGCGTTCTGGCGGGGGCGTTGGCGTTTTGTCCGACCAACATGCTGGCGATCATGGACTGTGGACACCCTTCTTTGGAAAGTTGGCGTCCACTTCGCCCCTGCCTGCCTTGCTTGCCAAGAGGACCCGAGCGGCGCTAATCGCCGCAGGCGTTTACACGATGGGTCCGGCGCGTTGGCGCATGGTTTTCACCGAGCGGTTCGATCCGCCCAAGGCGGACGCCTCCATTGCAACGCTCACTTCAGAAATAAATCAGATTATCGAACAGCAAATTCGCGTCGCACCGGAAGATTGGTTTTGGGTGCATAATCGGTGGAAGACGCCCCAGCCCAATTTTCTTCTCGCGCAGTACAAACGTGGCGTCCATCTGCCACTGGGAGTTTCGCCTCAGGATCTAAAGCCATTTCAAATTCTCATTCGTTCAAGTAATTGGCTGGGTGATGCGGCGATGAGCGTGTCCGCTGTTCGCGCAATAAAGACTGGGCGGCCCGACGCGCGCGTTACGATCGCAGCCCCGGAGAAGATTGCGCCGATGTGGAAGCTGGTTCCCGAAGTGGACGCGATCATTGCTACGCCACGACGCCAACTACTTTCATCTGTGCGATTACTTCGGAGAGAACCGTCTTTTGATGTGGCTATCCTTTTCCCAAATTCGGTGCGGGCTGCTTTGGAGTCGTGGTTGACCAGAATTCCGCGCAGAGTTGGTTACCGCGGCCATTCGCGACGCTGGCTGCTTAACCAAATCGTACCAGTTCCACGAAAGCCGGGTCCGCCTGAACATCATTCGCTCCGTTTTCTCCGTATCGCGCGCGAATGCGGCGCAGACACATTCGACTCCGATAGATCGCGAGCAGACGTTCAATATCCGACATCGAACGTCCAAATGGCCATCAACCGTCAACCGATCAAAATCGGTCTTTGCCCGGGTGCTGAATACGGTCCCGCCAAACGCTGGTTACCCAAACGGTTCGCCGAGGCCGCCGAAAAAATCAGCGCGCAATCGTCCGTCCAATGGATTTTGTTTGGAACGCCGCACGACGCCACGGTTGGCGCCGAGATTGCGGCCGTCCTTGGTGATCACTGCGTGAATCGAGTTGGCCAGACCACGCTCGACCAACTGATCGACGAGCTGCGCGAATGCCGTTTATTGCTTACGAACGATACTGGCACGATGCATCTCGCTGCATTGTTGGGCGTGCCAGTCGTCGCCATCTTCGGCTCAACGGAGCCCCGTCTTACTGGCCCACTCGGCGATGGTCACATCGTCCTGCGACATCACGTCGAATGCAGCCCCTGCTTTTTACGCGAATGCCCGATTGATTTCCGCTGCATGAAGGCGGTGAGCGTCGAGGAGGTTGCCAATGCCGCGTTGTCGATTCTGAGTAAGCAATCAGACGAATTTCAAATTTGAAATCTAAGGTCTCAAATCTCACACTTGCGGGAATGAGCCAGGAAATCGCCGAATTATCGTTTTGCGTGTTACGAAGCAAAAACGGGCGAATCTAAAGCATCGAGTTTGAAATCCTGCCATGGCCGTTGCCCCGCGCATTCGCACACAAGTACAGGTGATGTTCTTCGATACCGATTGCGGAGGTGTCGTCTCGAACATCGCTTATCTGCGTTTCATCGAGATCGCCCGTACACTTCTCGCTGAAGAACTAGGTCTCGTCCTCACGGAAATGGCCGAAAACCACAGGTATCCGGTAGTCGTGCGAACGGAAGTCGATTATCGCCGACCGGCTAAACTTGGAGATCAGCTCGTGATTGAAGGTTGGCTGGACCGGGTGGAGCGCGTACGGTTCTGGTGTGGATTCCAGATCACGCGTCCAGCAGATAACGTGTTGATCGCCCAATGCCGCCAGATGCTTGCACTCATCGAGATGCCAGAGGGAAAACTGCTTCGTTTACCCGAGCACTGGGAGAAATATCGAAGCAATGATCCCCCCGAGTTCGAGCGCGAAGATCGGATTCCAATTTCTGGCAAGGAACCTATTCAATGACTGCTGGCGCCCGCAGCCTAAGTCTAGAAGAAACTCTGCTCGAGCCACCGGCGCTCCCTCCGCCGCCCATGCGCCGTGTCTTGTTTGTGATTCTGATTGCGTTGGCAGGGCTGCTGCACGTGGCGACGATCGGCTCCGGCGATTTATATAGCCAGACCGAAGGACAATACGCGGGCGCCGCGCGCGAGATGGTCGAGACGCATCATTGGCTTCTGCCTACGAACAATGGCGTGCCCCGTCTGCAAAAACCACCGTTGCTCTACTGGCTGATCATCGTTTCGTTCAAGCTCTTTGGTGTTAACGCGGCAGCTGCCAGACTCCCGGTCGCGCTGGCGGTTGTCGCCTCGACTGCTCTGATTTTCTTAATCGGCGAAAAGCTCGCGGACTACTGGCGCGGTTTCATCGCAGGTCTGATTTATCTGAGTTTGTGCGGAACATTTCTGCTCGCGCGCATTGTCATGCCCGAACCAGTCGTCAGCGCATTCATCGCGGGTGCGATTTTTTGCGCGATCGGCGGTTATCAGCGCCGGCGTAACCGCCGCATCTGGTTCGCCGGCTTCTGGATTTGCTCGGCTTTCGCTTGCCTAACCAAAGGTTTGCTCGGCATCGCTTATCCGGCCACGATTTTTCTTATCCTCTCAATCTTTTACCGCGAAGCGCGTATGCGATTTCGCGGCCTGTTGCGATGGGAATATCTTGCGATCTTCCTTCTGATCGTCGTGCCATGGCACATTTGGGTGCAATGGCATTTCCCCGGGTATTTTCGTTATCAAATCAGCTCGGAGTGGCTTGGTCATCTGCGCGGACTTACCGATGAGACGCACGATTTCCTAGGGATGCCCGCCTATCAATTCCTGGTCATGCATCTGGCCTGGTGGTTTCCATGGTCGATTGCGCTCTTGCCCGGAGTTGTTCTCGCCTGGCGCCGGGTGATTCGGCCGCGCGAGATCAATTTCGCGGACGCACTTCCGCTTTGCTGGATGGGTGTTGTTTTTATCCCTCTGCTGTTTCTGGGACAACGCCAGGATTACTATTCAATGACCATGTGGAGCGCATTCGCGCTTTGGGCGGCCGTCGCGTGGGATCGAATACCGCAGCGGTTACGCGCCGCCGGTGTAATCGCTGTCGCCCTGGTCGGCATCATAATCGCGGCAGCGGTATTCTTCCTTTCACGCGCGGCACCCGCTGTGAAGGGAAACTGGGGGACGATGGACGCGCGCTGGACGGCTTGGAGGGCATTACATGACATGCCCGTTGCGACCTGGCTGGCATTTCGACCTTTGGTTGCGATCTTTGGCGTGTCGCTTGTTTCTCTGTCGCTGGCAGCCCTGTACTTTATTTCCAAGCAACGCGAGAGACTTGCGGCCATCGCCCTTGCCGCCTCGATGATCCCGGTCGGACTCAGCATGTTGGAAGCCGTCGCCAAAATCGCCCCTTATTTTTCGCTTGCGGATGTGGCGCGATTTCTAAATCCGCGGCTCGAGGCGGGTGGCGATACAATCTTTGAAGGACCGTTCGACGACAGTAGCAGCCTCATGTTCTATCTGAACCGGAAATTTATTCTAGTTAATCAGAACCCCGAGAAAGAGACGCCGATTGCTAAACCCTCTATTGACATCTTTTTGAATGAAGCCGCGGTGTTGGAAAGATGGGGGCAACCCAGCGCGATTTATCTAATTATCGAGGAAAGCCGGGCCGCTTATTGGAAACGGATCTTAACCGCCCACTTTCACATCTATCATCAACTGACGACGTCGGGGACCTACGTGGTGCTTAGTAATCAGCTTTAAATGAAGTTGATTTGTTAAGACGTTAAAGCTGAAAGGAGATTCTGCCCGTTTCTTGAAAAATTGCTGTGTTGGTTTAATGTCCCCGCTCGCCTTCCGTTGCAACTTTGTAACCATTCAACTTTTAACGTTTCAACAAGTAGTCTATGTCGCAACATCGCAGCTTAAAAGGAGCCAGCACGATCGCTGCCAGGCGCAATGTGCTAAAGCGCTTCGAACGGGTCGAGCTTTTGAAAAAGCGCGGTCAATGGAAGGAAGGCCAGAAGGTCATCGGTTTGCCCAAGACGAAGCCGGATGTTTAACGGCAAGCGTGAGAGGTGACTAGTGAGAAGTGATTGGTGGCGCTTTCACCTGTTACATCTCACTTTTCACCAATCATATCTCACTCGCTTAAGTGCGTCTCAACCGCTTCCTTGCTGCTGCCGGTCTAGGTTCACGCCGGCACTGCGATGAGTTGATCGCTGCCGGTCGCGTCAGAATCAATGGCAAAGTTTGCACAAACTTCAGTGCGCAGCCAGGGGCGCGCGACCACGTCAAAGTCGACGATAAGCTTGTTCACACCGCTCCGGCGCTTACGATCATGCTGAATAAACCCGCCGGGTTCGTTTCGACTCGAAAGGATCTGCGCGCGCGTGACACCGTCTTTGATCTCATACCAGAAAAATTTTCTCGCCTCTTCACGATCGGACGTTTGGACGCACAAACTCAAGGTTTGCTGCTTCTGACGAATGACGGCGAATTGGCGCAACGGCTCAGTCACCCGCGTTTCAAAGTGGACAAGGAATATGAGGTCACGCTCGACCGATCATGGGATCCGGAGCTTGCTCCGAAACTGGAACGCGGGATTCGTCTCGATGGCCAGCGCGCGAAAATTGCGCAGATTCGCTCGCTCTCGTCTACGCGTCTTCGCGTTATCTTGCGGCAGGGA
>DATIOX010000067.1:0-8214 GCA_035472675.1 Candidatus Dormiibacterota bacterium | reverse complement strand
GGGCTCGTTTCTGTTACCTGCATAGTCAGGGTCCGCCCATCAGGGCTTAGAGTGTAATCATTAACTCTGCGCCCGTCTGCTGATGTGAATGTCTGCTCCAAACGCCGGCCTGCCAACTGCATGCTAGCGTTCACCTTTCCTCCGTCAGGACCAACCCAAGCGACAGGTGCACCCTTCGCCCGTGTCCGTAACGGCGGCTGGTTATCCACGGTGACGCTGATTTCATTCGGAGAAGAAGTGATGGCTACCTGGCGATAAGCGGGATTCAGCTTCTTGAGGCGCCCTCGAGCGATATCTCGCGTCAGGAAGTTCAGCATCCCCACCGCGTCCTCGATTACCTCATTCACATTGTCGCTGTCGGTTTCGTCCAGGATGTAGGTTCCATCTAGGCCGGAGTCCTGTGCTGCAGCTAGTGTGCTTGAGCCGATAAAGATCGCACTGCACAGCAGGACGAGGAAAAGTGTCGACACGAAATTAGTCATAGCCGTTTTTTCTCCTGGGCCGGTGACGAGCGATATTCTGCCGTGAGTTTTCATCGTTCGAGCACGACACGATATTCGCTGAAGCCAACCCGCCGCTACGACGCGAGCGTGGGATTTTGAAATGCCACTCGTGAGGTGATTCGTGCTCCCTCGTTCCAGAATCAAACTGCTTATTGCTGTCTCACGCGCCCATGGTGAGGACAACGCGGAAGCGCACCTTGCCGCTGTGCATCTGTTCGTAGGCTTCCGCCACGCGGCTGAGCGGATATTTTTGGATCATCGAGTGCACGCCGGTCACCGCACTGAATTCCAATGTGTCCTGCGAATCTTTCGCTGTGCCGCCGCGCGGACGTGCTCTCCAGAAACGAGGCTGACTCAAATAAATCGTCAGAAGCACCTAACAAGGTGAAATCATCGATCTTTGGCTGTTCCCGGAGCCGCTTCGTTTGTGCCGGCTTGCCGCAGTACCACTTGCGACGAATCTTTGAGGTCGGTAACGATCAGAAACCGTGGAGACAGGGGCGAATTTGGATCACTGCCTGCTAGCGCCTTCAGAGGTCCGATTGCTTGAACGATGCCTGCGCCATCCGGATTTGTTTTCAGGACGGCAAGTGGCTCTAGCTTGCCGAATGGCGCCTCATTGGATTCTGCGAGATACACTTGATATGCCTCTTTCGGCGCAAGCCCTTTCGCTGCGATCTGGATAAGATCTAATAGGCCGAGCGAATTTACGGCCACAGATGCCTGGGCTCCTGCAAGGGTGGTTCCGGCCGCTTCCAGGTGAAGCCGCGCCGTATTCGCGGCAGCACCCAGTGGCATAAGGTTTTCTGCACCGGAACCGCTCAGAACCGCGTTCGGCACATAGACCAGAGCTTGCGTCGTTTGTCCGATCGGAATAGTGGCGATCACCTTGTTGGCGATGGTATCGATGGCAACACAGTGCTCGCCGTTTTCTAATGCGACATAAACTCGCGAGCCATCGCCCGACGGCCAGATCCCATGCGGAAGTTCTCCTACCGGAATTGTTGCAACCAATTCCGGCGTAGCCCCTCTGCGGAAGGCTTTCACTTCGTTCGCCCCACCGATGGTCACGTAAGCGAATTTTCCGTTACGATTGTTTACGAAGTTCACGTGATTGGTGATCGGCCCGGTCTCCAACACTGCCTTCTGGTCAAACGGTGGCTTCGCGCTGTAGATCTGAACCTTGCCGACGTCTTTCAACGTGATCCAGACTTCGTCATTTTCCGGCGTGACGGCGATGTTAGGAGAAAACGGGCTCACTTGCGGCAATCGCTTGACGATCTTATGCGACGCGACATCGATGACTGCGAGCTCCGGAGTAAAACTGGAACAGACAAACGCATACTTGCCGTCCGGGCCGAACATGGTCATACCTGGACCGTTGGCTACTTCGATACGCCGTACTTCTTTCATCCGCTCGGGATCGATCACTGACACGTAGTTTTCGCCGCGCACCGTCACCCACAACTCACGTCCGTTCGGAGTGAAGAAGGGTTCATGTGGCGAGCGGCCCACGTAAACCACGCCTTTGACCTTGTTCGTGGCGGTGTCGATCAACGTGATGGAGTTCGACCCCACCGACACCACTGCCAGCGTCTTGGAATCTGGCGAGTAACCCATTCCGTGAACGAGAAGCTGTCCTTTGTAGAGCGGACTCAGCGCTCCCGGCACCGGATCGCCAAGTCTTATCACGCCCACCAACCTATTTTCTGACGGATCAATCACCGAAACTGTGTTTGAAGTTTGGTCGGCCGTGTAAACGCGATCATGACTTGAAACTGGAATGTTTTGCCGCGCCCAGGGCGCCTGCTGTGCCATTGCGGGCGTTATTAGACAAAGAAGCGAAAACCAACGGATTGTTCTCATATTAATTTGCATGGTGTTGTTTCAGCCAAAGCTGCATCAGCTCGATTTCGGACTGTTGGTCGGTGATAATTTCCTGGGCGAGTCTGCGGATTTTGGGATCCTTACCGTACAAGAGCTGGGTCTTGGCCATGTCGATCGCCGCTTGATGATGCGGAAGCATCAATCTCACAAAATCAACATCGCTGTTGCCGGATTGCTTTATTGCTCCCATTGCCATGTGCATTCTGTCCATGCTCGCAATCAGCTCCGACCAATCGGGGTCGGCGGTTAGCTGGACGCCATTGCCCTTCGTTTCTGCCTGAACCCCCGCGCGAAGCATTCCAACACCGAGCATCAGTACGAAAATCCCGACGATTGTGGCATTCAGATAAAGGAAATGAATCGTACGAGTTGGCCACTTCCTAAGAAATTGGGGACTTACTTGCGTTAGTTCTTTTTCGGTAACCATACTCATTTCTAATTAGAGACCGTCCGCTGCTTTTCTCGCCATTGCGGTAAGCAAAGCGTTCATCCTACTCACGACTTGTTCTGCGTTGGCTACGCCGTGTCGCTGCGCAATCCAGCCCGGTTCGTTATATGACAACCATGTTTTGCCTGATGCGTCCTGCCAAACAAGTGCTTTCAACGGCAGATCGATCCCGATTGTCTGGACTGACTGCATCAGCGGTGTGCCGCCGCGCGCGTTGCCGAAAATAATGAGTTCGGTTGGTGCCAAGGTCAGTCCGACTTCGGCTGCGCCCGCAGCATGATCGATCCGTGCAAACACTTTCAGGCCTTTCGCGCGTATCTCGGTATCCAGTCGGTCCATCGTCGCCTTTGGACCGAAGCTACTCTGGATGCTGGTCAGCCCTTCTATGACTCGTAACGAGTCAGACATTATGTAATGAGCCTATTTCGCGTCACGGAGATGCGCAACGTTCTTGTCCCGGAAAGACGCGCACCTGCCGACGTTTGGTCAGAAACGCCAGTGCCCATTGCAGCATGACGAAGAAGCGGTTCGCGAATCCGATCAGGAAATAAATGTGCACGACCGCCCAGACAATCCACGCCGGAAAGCCGGTGAAGCGGAGCATGCGAAGATCGGCGAGCGCGTACGTGCGCCCCGCGATCGCGAGATCGCCTTTGTCCCAGTACCAGAAGGGCGCCGGCGGCGGCTGTCCCGCCACGCGTCGTCGAATCAGGGCTGCCACGTACCTTCCTGCTTGAATGGCAGGCTGCGCAACGCCCGGCATGACCATCGGCTCCTTGGACTTGATCCCCAGCAAATTCCGCGAAGGCGCAACGACGTGCGCCGTATCACCAATTGCAAAAATCTCAGGATGACCCGGCACTGACAAGTCGGAGCCGACGATGATTTTCCCCGACTTATCCATCGCCGCGCCTAACCAGTGCCCCGCTGGTGAGGCCAGTACTCCGGCTCCCCACAGCACCGTGCTCGACCGAATGCGCTGGCCGCCTGCCACGACTCCGTCGGCATTCACACTGGTCACTGGCGTGTTCGTGTAAATCTTCACGCCCAGGCTCTCGAGATGACGCTGCGCCTTCGCCGACAGATCTTCGGGAAATGTCGGAAGCACGCGCGGTGCGGTCTCGTACAGGAGGATCTGCGCATCGCGTGGATCGATGTGACGAAAGTCATGCGCCAACGCCATCAGCGACATCTCCGCCAGGGTGCTGGCCATTTCCACGCCCACCGTGCCCGCGCCGACCAGCACGAAGGTCAGTTGTTGCCGTATTCCGTCTGTATCGGTGTGATCGAGCGCAGCCATCTCCTCGGCGCGCTCGAATGCAAGCAGGATCTTGCCGCGAATCAGGTCCGCGTCATCCAGCGATTCGAGCCCGGGTGCCACCCGCCGCCACTCATCGTGTCCGAAGTAGTTGTATTGAATGCCGGTGGCGAGAACGAGGTAATCGTAAGAGATTGAATGCTGTTTCAGACGAACCAGGCGCTTGTCCGGGTCGACGCCGCTGACTTCGTCCATCAGCACCTCTACATTGGCCTGTCGGCTCAGGATCGATCGCAGCGACCCGGAAATTTGGTCGGCCGATAACAAGCCGGTCGCCACCTGGTAGAGCATGGGACGGAAGAGATGGTAGTTGCGCTTGTCGATCAGCGTTACGCTAACGGGAGCGCCAGCTAAGGCGCGCGCCGCATAGAGTCCGCCAAAACCGCCGCCGATGATCACGACGCGAGGCTGAGTTTGCCGATTCATTTAAGGCTACAATGCGAATCAAGCCGCGCTAGGGTGGTCACGTTTTGGAATCAGAACGATGAGTCCAATGCTACCGGCGAAACCGAAAATTGCACCGTAATAGAATACGGCTGCATGGCCGACCCGATCCCAGAGGAGCCCGGCAACAACGCTCGCCACCAGTTGCAGCAGACCGACAGTGGTGCTGTACCAGCCGACACCGCTCGCCCGCAGTTGTTCGGGCACAAAATCAGATGCGAACGCTTTGCCCACGGCGCGGAATACCCCCTGATACAATCCGTAGAAGACAAACAGCGCGCCGATAAGGAGGATGTTTTGCGCCAGCGCAAAACCAAGATAGGCGATCAGGAAGATGACAAACGCGGCTAACAGGACGTTCTTTCTTCCGCACTTATCGGAAAGAAACCCTGCCGGATAGGAAATCAGGGCTGCGACGAGATTGAACAGCGCATAGATCAGAATCGTCATTTCCAGAGAGGCGCCAATATCCTGTGTCCGCAAAATCAAAAAGGAGTTGCTGGAACCGCCCAGTCCGAAGACGGCGGTCACAAGCAGATATTTCCAATATCTCCTCGGAAACTGCCGTAGGCTGACATCGATCTTCGATTTAGCTGCCACTGCCACGGGTCGCTCGGTTACTAGGACGACCATAACGAAGGCTAGCAGGCCGGGAATAATCGCCAGGTAGAAAAGGGCGCGTATCCCAGCATGCAACGAGTAAAGAAGAAAGATGGCCAGCAGCGGGCCGAGGAACGCGCCCGCGTTGTCGCCAACGCCCTCGAGCCCAAAGGCTCTGCCTCGGTTCTGTTTGTCCACTGAAGATGCGATGAGTGCATCCCGCGGCGCCGAGCGAGTGCCGGTGCCCAACCGGTCCAGCAGCCGCGCGCCGAACACGGCTTGCCAAACGCTCGAAAGTCCCATCAGCGGTTTGGCTATCGCTGCCGCGAGATAGCCCGCTAGCGCAACGCCTTTTCTCTTTTGCAGTTTGTCCGACAGCGCACCGGAAAAGCCCTGCACGATATTCTGCGTGGCCTGCGCAAAACCCTCCACCAGGCCAACGATGCTGCCGCTCGCTTTCAGTGTTTGTGTGAGAAACACCGGTAAGACCGGGTACAGCATCTCCGTTGAGGTATCAGCAAACAAACTGGCGAAGGCGAGAAGGAACGAGTTCCTTGAGAGGCCGGCGAAGTATCGTTTGATCGCTGGATGCCCCATGAATGGCTTACTCCCTCATGTCATGGTTTGCGCAAGGACGATACCGTCGAGCGCGCTGATGATGATGGCGAACATCGGTCGATTACGCGTAGTCGAAGAGCGCCATGAAACCGAAGTCCATGTGCAGTTGCTGGTGGCAGTGGAAGAGAGTAAGGCCGGGATTGTCGGCAATGAAGTCAATCTCGTGCTGTTGGTAGCCGCCCAGCATGACCACGTCCTTCATGATGCCGGCAGTCTTCGTTCCCGCGAGATTAGTAAGCTCAAAACTATGGCGATGAAGATGGATGGGATGAATGTCGTCACTGGCGTTGCGCATTCGAAGGCGATAGCGTTTACCTTGCTTCAAGTGGAATGAAGCGGGGGCCATTTCGTTGCTCATGGGGTAGGCGACCGCGTTGATGGTCCAGCGGTTGAAGCCGTCTTCAGCAGCGTTGTCTTTAGCGAAAGTCATGTCGAAGGTTTCGTCCGGCGCAGGAGCCGACGCACCGGGCTTGGCAAAATGAGCGTAGCTCCATCGAAATTGCTGTGGCGGTGTCCACTGTGGCTTGCCAGAGCGGCCGGCGTACTCGACCACAATGCCCATGCCATGGCGGCGGTCGTCATCCGCGAGATCGCCCAGGATCCACACACCAGGGTGGTTCATTTCTACAATGGTGGAAATACGTTCCGCCGTACCCAGCCACAAAACGGGAACACGCGCAGGATTCGGGACCGCGTTTCCATCGAGCGCGATGACTTCGAAGGAGTGGCCGGGCAAGGCGAGGCTCCGAATCTCCGTCGCGCTGCCATTCAAAATGTGAAAGAGAACGCGCTCACCCTGCTTGACTCGGATGGGTTCGGCATGGCCGAGCATACGGCCGTTAATGGTAAAGAACTTGTAACCAACTTCGTACCCGTGCGGCATGCCTTTGGCCAGGGAAGCTTTCATAGCGGCTTCGCCGGTTTCCTTGAGAGCTTTATCAACTGCGGAAGGCCACAGGAAATCCTGAGCCATGTCACCACCGCGACTGAGAGTCGGCTCGAATTCTTTCAAAACAAGGAAGACTTCGCGATCGTAGCGGCCTGGATTGTCTTTCGGCTCGATGTAAACCGGTCCAACCTGGCCATTGTATTGGCCGGCTGAAAGATCGGCGCCCGCTCGATTATGTGTGTGATAGAAGCGCAAACCGGCCGGATTAGGCGTGAACGTGATGCGGCGCTGGCCGTGTGCAGGAATGTAAGGCGTGCCCTCCTCGGCAGCGCCATCGACGTCGGTAGAGACGATCTGGCCATGCCAGTGCAACTGCTCGGGTGTATCGGTCTCGTTGAAAATATCAACTGTCACCTGCCGGCCTTCTTTAAAGCGAATGAGCGGTCCGGGAAACTGGCCATTGTATGTGATCGTTGAAAGAATTTGGTTAGGCGCAATCTCGATGGGAGCCGCCTTGACGCGCACCGTGTAGTCGGCCGCAGCTTCGGCTCCCGCAGCGAAAAGATGTTTTGAAGAAAACAGGACCGCGCCTGCCGCGAGTCCGGTAGTGCGGAGAAACTCGCGTCTCGATTCAACAAATCTTTCCATCGAATTCTCCTAGACTGATGTACTGCCTATGCCACGTGCGCATAGAGTCCGCCAAAACCGCCGTCGATGATTACGACACGAGGCTGATTATTCACTCAAGAGTTGCCTCCAAACTATTGCCCGCGCTGCTTCAGAGCCTTCTAGACTCGAGGATCGGGAATGAACCAATTTTCGAAGAATATTTTTTGGATTTAACCGGGGCGAATCATCTCCCGGGCATACGCGAGTCCCATGCCGTATCCCCCGCCATTCGCCACGACGATGGCACGCGCAGCTTCATATGTTTCATGGCGCGTCCAGTCGCGCTGGAACTCCAGAAGCACCTGTATCCAGCTGGTAAGTTGAGCGCCGGCTTGCTCCAGTCTGCGAAGAGCCAAGTCGTGGCCGGCGCCAGTCAAGCCGCCACACGCGTCGGCAACAATGGAGACCTCAAATCCATCTTTGAGTGCCGTAAGTGCCGAAAAGGAAACGCAAGCTTCTGTGAGAAATCCGGCGATAATTAGGCGCTTCCGATTGGTGGAAACAACTGCACTTCGCGCAGCGTCATCCTCCCAAACGTTCATACTTTTGCGCTCGATCGTCTTTACGGAAGGGAGGGCCTCCTGCAAAACTGGAAGCAAAGGACCGCTGTAGACCCGCGAAGCGGACGTTGACGCGATAACAGGGACTTTAAAGGCAACCGCGGTGCGAGCCAATGCGACGGCATTATTGATCACAACCTGACGCGGTATCGACTCCACGCCGAAGCCGAGCCCGGCTTGAAAATCAACCAACAACATCACGCACTCTTCGGGTTTCTTTAATATGTCCGCTGCGGCCATTCGACTCCTCCTGGAATTTGTACCCGGCCCAAAATGCC
>DATIOX010000066.1:0-36227 GCA_035472675.1 Candidatus Dormiibacterota bacterium | reverse complement strand
AGTCATGGGCGAAGGGATTCGCAATGCAAAAGTCGTTTCGCTTTTGAAAAATCCCGGCGACGCCATCGCGCTCGATGACGAGCTCTGCGAAGTGGAGACCGATAAAGCAGTTTACCCCATTCAGTCGTCCTTTGCCGGCGTGATGGGTGGATGGAAAACAAAGGTAGGCGATACCGTCGAGATCGGCCAGGAGCTTGGCACAATCATAACCGCCGAACCATCGTTTGCCGATCAGTTTCAAGAAGCAGCTGGGGAATCGGCAAGGGCTGTAGAGGCGGCTGTCCCCAGCCTCGAACAACCAGGGGTTGCGTCTAAGGACAGGCGCCACTACAAAGTCGAACCTGCGCTTTCACTAACGATCACGCGCAAGCTCGTTCACGTGATCCCTGCCAATTTGCAGATCGATGCGCAATGGGACGCAATTCGCAAGGCGCGCGATGCGGCGAAAAGGAAAAATGGGAAAGATGCCCCTTCTCCCTCGGTGATGATCGGGTGGGCAGTGGTGCGAGCCATGGAAAAACATCCACCTTTCCGTCGCCTCATTTTGGAAGACGATCATATCGTCGAGAACGAAGATTTCGATCTGGGTATCGCGGTAGCGCTGGAAGGCGATCGCCTGGCCACAGCAGTGATTGTTAATGCGAGCAAGAAGACCTGGCCGGAATTCGTAAAGACTTACAGCAAAACAATCGATGCTACTCGCGGCGGCCGTGTCGACGCGATGAACGCCCCGGTTGTGATAACCAGTCTGGGCGCATTTGGAGTCAAGGCCGGCGCGCCCATCGTTGTGCCGCCATCAGTCGGCACGCTTTTCATCGGCACCGCGCATCGCGAGTTGATTCCAAACGGAAAGAAAAACGAAAGCGCGGAAGTCATCACGCTTTCGCTTACGTTCGATCATCGTGTGGTAAACGGGGCCGGCGCAGCCAGTTTCGCGAACGAAATTAAGAAACAGATCGAAGGATTTAAAATTCCGACAGCAGAGAAACACGCAGTTCCGGCTTAACTGGCGCTTGGGAAGATTGCCATTTTTCCGGGAGCACAAGCCGGTGGCAGTCATATGTCATGGACCACAAGTCCTGATCAGCGCGGATCTTGTTCGCGGCAGAAAGATGACTTCGTGGCCAGCAATTCAGATCGACATGCGCAACGCAGGCGCAAAGTGGTCGATGAGGAAGTCGTTGTGGACAACGGGCTGGTTTCCAGTCGCAAACCGGACGACATCCAGTATTCAATAGAAAGATGATCGAAGAATTTGCCGAAGGCCGACACGCGGCAGCCGCTGCGGCTTAAATTGCCTCGTTCGAGATTCGATTCGACCGCGCGGAAGTAACCGCGGATTAGTTGCAAGTCAGCTTTGTCCGGCACTAATCAGGAATTAGCGTTTCGCCGGAATGGAGCCGGCTGGCGCCCAGCTACGGAGACGGGCAGCCCGAAAGCTGAGCTCGCTGGCGCGAGCGAATCAATCGCCCTACAATTGTCTGCGCTCATCGGTGTTATGACCACGGCCAACAAGATCACCGTCGTCCGGATTTTGATGATTCCGGTTTTTGTGACGATGGCCATTTATTACGGCGAGAGCATCCACCATGGCACGCCGCTTGAATGGATGCGTTATACTGCAATTGCTATTTTCGTGCTCGCTGCCGTCAGCGATGGTTTGGACGGCTATGTTGCACGCCACTACAACCAGCGGAGTTCGCTGGGAGTCATTCTCGATCCGCTCGCCGATAAGGGCCTGCTTTTGAGCGGCATTATTACGCTGAGCATCAGCAACTGGAGCGACATTGATCCTGATTACGGGAGGTTCCCGGCGTGGTTTCCCGTTCTCGTCATCTCGCGTGACGTCGTAATCCTCGTGGGCGCAATCGTCCTTTATTTGCTCAACGGCAAGGTGCAGGTGAAACCAAATTGGACAGGAAAAGTGGCGACCGTTCTGCAGATGATCGCGATTGGATGGGTGATGCTACAGCTTCACTTTCTTCCGCTGCTCTATGTAGTTATCGCAGCCGGCGTGTTCACATTGATCTCAGGAATCGTTTACGTCACCGACGGGGTGCGCCAGTTGCAAGTCGAAGGCCACGCGCATGCGACAAAACAGTGAGATCGGCGTTTCCGCATAATGAACGATGCTGCGAACAAGCTTCCCGCCGTTGCCATCGTGGGCCGGCCAAACGTGGGCAAATCTGCCCTGTTCAATCGTCTGATCCGGCGAAAAGTTGCCATCGTTCACGATCAGCCCGGAATTACGCGCGACAGAATCTCCGCCATTTGCACTGGTGGCACACGGCCTTTCGTTCTTTGGGACACGGGCGGGATTCTTGGCGCCGGTGAAGCTGAACTGACTGCGCAGGTTCGCCGCACGGCCGTGGAAGCGTTTCGCGACAGCGACCTCTTGCTTTTCGTCGTCGATGCAAAGGAAGGTTTGTCGCCGATAGACGAAGAGCTTGCGCGCATGCTGCGCAAATCTCAAAAACCGGTGGTCCTTGTGATCAACAAAATCGACGATGACAAACATGAATCGCTTGCACCAGAGTTCGATTCGTTAGGCTTCAGATCGACTGTTTTGATCAGTGCCGAACATGCTCGCGGGATCTTGGATCTGCTAGGCGCGATCGATCGACTTCTCCCCTCGCCCGTTGTTGATTCACTATCCACGAGTCCCCAGTCACTCGCGGTGGCGATCCTCGGCCGACCAAACGTTGGAAAGTCTTCACTGATCAATTCCATCGTGCGCAGCGAACGCGCTATTGTGAGTGAATTGCCAGGAACCACGCGTGATGCCGTTGACGTTCTTTATCAACGCGGCGGGCGCGCGTTCGTTTTGATCGACACGGCGGGAATCCGCAGACGCGGCAAGCAATCCACTTCGGTTGAGATCTTCAGTGTGATGCGCGCGGAACGAAGTATCCGCCGCGCCGACCTTTGCGTTCCCATTGTCGATCTGACGGCGGGCATAACCACACAGGACAAACGAATCGCTGGATTGATTCAGGCGGCGCAAAAGCCGTCGATCATCGTTTTGAACAAATGGGACCTGGTTAAACCAAACCGCAATCAAAACCAGACCATCACAAAACTCGCGGAGACTGCGCGCCAGCGAATTTTCTTTCTGGATTATGCGCCAGTGCTAATTACATCGTCGTTAACTGGAGAACATGTCAGCAAATTGTTTGGGTCGATCGAAAAGATCCAACGCGCTGCGCGGGAGCATGTCGGCACTGGAGTTCTAAACCGATTACTGCGACAGGCATTTGAAGCGAACCCACCACCGACCATCAGGGCGCGGCGTCTCAAACTCTTTTATGCTGCCCAATCGAAAGGGAAAGAAGATCAACAGCTGCAACCCCCGGAATTCGTCCTTTTCGTAAACGATCCTCGTTTGTTAAGCCAAACGTACAAGCGCTACCTGGAATCTTTCATCCGCCGCGCGCAACCTTTTCCAGGGCTGCCGATTATTCTGACGTTGCGTTCCCGGGCGCACACCGTCAGGGCAGCATCGCGCTTGCGAGTGAAATGACTGTCCGACTTTCACGACACGATCACTTCGGCTCCTCGCGATACGGAACATTTTCACGGAGTGAGGCGAGAATATTTTCGCTCAACTTGACAGCGTCATTGTCACCAGAGGAGCGGGCGCGATTGAGCGCTTCTTGGGCCGCGGCAATTGCGCGCGGAAAATCTCCCGCCTCGGCATAGGCCGCAGCCAGCGTATCGAGAAGAGCCGGAATTTTGCGCTCAGTCAGGTCGCAAGCATGCTCGGCCAGGCGAACTGCCTCGGTACCATCACGAGATTTCGAATCGGGATACGTCGCAAGCAACCACGCGATTTCGTCCAGCATTCGTGGTGAGTCTGGGGCACATGCGGCGATGTCGCGCAATCGCTGCAATCCATCCTGTTCGCTGGCCAGCGACAACAGAATCTGGCGCAGTTGTGCGTGGGCTTGTTCAACTTCCGGACGCAGCATCATCAGGTAGCCGAGATGCTGCGCGGCCGATGCGAGATCGCCATTTTCGATTAGGGCGGACCCTAACGCGGAGTGGGCCCCGGCATCATATGGCGTCACAGCCAGCCATTCGCGTCCGAGACCCGCCGCTTCGTTATAGCGGCGTGATTCGAAAAGACAATTCATTAGGAATTGGTAGGCCGAAGAATTCTCGGAGCCAAGCTGAATTGCGCGGTAAGCTTCCGCGATTGCGCGCTCTTGGTCACCCCGCTTTGCCGAAATGGCCAGATCCAAGTGGGCAGCAGAATCGCCCGGATTCAGTTCAACCGCTCGCTCGGCTTCTTTGATGGCTTCCTCGTCCCGGCCTAGCTCGCTTAAGCTCAACGCATGAAAGCCGCGTGCGGTTGCATTCGAGGGATCTGCTTCCACGGCCTTAAGCGCTTCGGCGGCGGCGTGGTCGATCTTCCCCTGAATGCCTAAAGCTTTTGCGGCATACAGATGTTGCGCCACTGAAGGAACAATCCAGTACGTGGCGAAGCTATTCATCGCCCAAACCAAGATGAGCATACCAAGAACAAATCGCAGACGCCTACTGTCGTGTGTCAGCGTTTTCCAACCCATCGCGCCAAAGAAACAAAGCGGCGTGAGAGCCGACAATCCGTAGAACGCTTTTGCTTGTGCGTAGGAGGGAACTTTGAGAGTCATAAAAATCAAACCGAGCACAAGTACTCCGCAGAAACCAAGTAATACGAACAATTCGCTGGAAGGTTTTCGAACAAACCGAACAATCGCCGCGACCGCGCCTGTGAGAATCAGCGCCGTAGGAATCAGCGCCCACAAATAACCGGCGACCATTGGCTGCTGGTTCCAGGCGAGGGTCAAGCTTGACGCGCCGCCGCACAATGCGTCACCCCATAGCGTGGAATAGATTCCGTCGGCAAATCCGGAGAAACCGCTGAAGAATGGATGCACCAACGATCGGCCGAAACGGAGGTAATCAGTCGCAGTGTGATAACCGGGATCCTGCCACCATGTGAACCCACTGACTACATCCCAGTTGCCAAGGAGCGGCGTGCCGAATCTCAGCCAGATGCGCGCGTAATGCCAGCCGCACACGGTTAAACAAATTGCAAGCAGTAGCCCTAGGTTACGCAACGAGATTGCGAGTGGTGCTCGCGCGTAAGTGAGCTTGCCGGCGATCGCAGCAATTGCGATGGGGAGTAGCAAAACGCTGGTTGCCTTCGCCAGCATGGCCGCGCCAAGCGCCAATCCGAGCCAGGCAAATTGCGATGAGCGCGGCGCGTCGCTCTTCAGCAGACGCAAACAGAGATAAAGCGTCGTTGTGGCCAGAGTCGCGGCCAGAATTTCGTTCGTTACATAATGCGCCAGGTACAAGTGCATCGGCAGACACACCGCCAGCAGGAGCCCGATCAACGCCGTTCGCATAGGAAACAGGAGGCGCAAACTCAAAAAAACGAAAACGAACTGCGCAATGCCCAGTGATGCTCCTAGGAAACGAAGAACGAAAATCGACGTCGAATCGTTGATGGAGAGCTTGCTGGCTGAAAGGCTCGCAGCAGCGATCAGATAATAAAGTGGTGGCTGGTACATTTCCCAGCCTTCATTCGGCAACGGTAATGCTCGATGTTCCTCGATGTAGTTGACGTACTTGAGATGCTCCTTTGCGTCGAAGCCCGCGTGAAACGGCAACAGTCGCGAATTATTCCAGAATAACAGCAACCAGAGGCCAGCAACGACGAGCAGGAGCGTTTTTTCCAGCCATCGTGCCGTGGAATTCTTAAGGCTGAGGTTCCAAATAAGCGTGGCTACAGAGGCGATTGCAATGAGAACAATCCAGAAGGTCCAAATTTTTCTTAAAGCCTCAAACGTGCCTTCGCCGCCAGCAATGGAATTACCGGGCTTGGGAGTCTTCGCCGCTGCGGCCAATGCGGCGTGACGCCATGAAGAACCGGCAAACGATGCATCCCAACTTTCATCGCTGCCCAAGCTTAGGTGATCCGCGATCAAATTGAGCCACAGCGCCGGCGGACCATTATGGTTGAAAACGCGCGCTTCGATCACGTTTGTGCCGGCATGTAATTGCTTGGCAACATCGATACTGATGATCTCTTTCCAACTACCGTTCGGGAGGAAACGAACCGGGTTGCCGTTGATCTTCACCTCGGCGCGGCGCATTGCGCGAATGCCCAACGCCGCCGCCGAGGGCTGGCCCGCTAAATCAAACTCGCGCCGAAATGTCGCATCGAGGCTGGCAAACCAATGCGCGTGCGCGTCGACCGCCGCAGGAAAAACTATCCACTCCGCCCGTCTATCGTACCTCAAGAAGTTGATTGCCGGATTTTTCCACGCCATCCAAGCCAGGACCGACATAGCCGCGCCGGTAAATACGATGATCCAAATTGCTCGATGCCACCACTTGAAAACCAACATTGCGATCTAAACGTTTAGCATCATTCTGGCGCTGCGCTCACGCGCGAAGACCGGAAGGAAGCATTGGATTCGCGAGTGAAATGAACAGAAAGTCAGCAGGTTGCGGCACGTTTGATCGAACATTCCCCCTGCCTTACCTGTCTGACGAGACCGTATGAAATCGACGCAGGAAATTACGCAGGAAGTTCGGGACCTGGGCCAATGGATCCCAGCGCTCCGCCAACAGGTTGGTCACGTTGTCATAGGCCAGAAATATTTGGTGGATCGGCTCCTTCTCGGGCTGCTTGCGAATGGTCATCTCCTGCTCGAGGGCGTCCCAGGGCTGGCCAAGACGCTGACGGTGAAAACGATGGCCGCCTGCATCCAGACTGGTTTCCAAAGATTGCAATTCACGCCAGATCTTTTACCTGCGGATCTAATCGGCACTCTCATTTATAATCCGCGGACAGGGGAATTTACCACCAAGCTCGGCCCGATCTTTTCCAATCTAATCCTGGCTGACGAAATAAATCGCGCACCGGCCAAGGTACAGAGCGCGCTGCTTGAGGCGATGCAAGAGCGACAAGTCACCATCGGCGAGCAAACCTATCCGCTCTCCGATCCGTTTCTGGTTTTGGCAACTCAGAACCCGATTGAACAGGAAGGAACTTATCAACTGCCGGAAGCGCAGCTCGACCGTTTCATGTTCAAACTAAATATTGGCTACCCTCAAAAGTCCGAGGAGCGAAGCATTCTCGACCTGATGGCAACGTCGGCCCCCAATTTGCGAGTTGATGCAGTGGTTGATCCGAAGCAAATCATCGCCGCCCGCGATGTGGTTAACAGCATTTACATCGATGACCGCGTGAAGGACTACATTGTGGACGTCGTCTGGGCGACGCGCGAGCCCGCAGCCTACAACTTACGACTCGAAGGACTCATTCGTTACGGGGCCTCACCGCGTGCCACGATTTATCTTGCGCTCGGTGCTCGGGCTCACGCGTTTCTGCATGGCCGGGGCTACGTCACGCCGCAGGACGTCAAAAGCATTGGCCCCGACGTGTTGCGACACCGCATCATCGTTAGCTACGAAGCCGAGGCAGAAGCAGTCACCAGCGAGACAATTGTTGAGAGAATTTTCGCTGGATTGCCGGTCCCCTGATTTAAAATCATCCGTGGACCCTGCTGAGATTCTAAAGAAGATCCGGACCCTCGAGATTAAGACGAGAGGGCTCGTCGAGACTGCGTTCGCTGGCGATTACCACAGCGTGTTCAAAGGCCGGGGAATGAATTTTGAAGACGTGCGGGAGTACCAGCCAGGCGATGAAATTCGCGCGATCGACTGGAATGTGACGGCACGGATGGGCAACGCGTTTGTGAAAAAATTTACGGAAGAACGCGAGCTAACTGTAATGCTGGTTGTGGATGTCAGCGCATCGGGAAACTTCGGGAGCACGACGCAGTCAAAACGGGAACTGGCCGCCGAAGTCGCGTGCTTGCTCGCTTTCAGCGCGATCAGGAACAATGACAAGGTCGGGCTCATCCTCTTCACTGATCGCGTTGAGCTTTTTATTCCTCCAAAGAAAGGCCGCTCCCATACGCTGCGACTTATCCGAGAGATTTTGTTTTTCGAACCAAAGGGACGCGGCACAGAGCCGGCCTTGGCCCTCGACTATCTGAATAAAATTGTCACACGCCGCGCCGTGGTTTTCTTCATTTCGGATTTTCAGGCGCCCGATTTTTCGCGAGCACTGGCAGTGAGTGGACGGCGGCACGATTTCGTGGCCATCCATATTCACGACGAACGAGAAAGGATATTGCCAAATATAGGCCTCATCACCTTGGAAGACGCCGAGACCGGCGATCAAATTGAGATCAACACAGCTGATCGCACAACGCGAGCGCGTTTTAACGGGATTGTGGATGATCGTGAGCAGGAGCTTGCGCGCATGCTGCGCCGGAACAATATCGACGCGATCGCTCTGCAAACCGGCAAAGACTATCTGCCGCAGCTGCGCTCCTTTTTCAAACAACGCGAGCGCCGCATTGGTGTTCGATGAGGGGATCGCAGAAGCAACGGAGTGATGGAGTAATGAAATGAACTCGCCTGCCACTACGCCGCTACTCCAATACTCCATTACTCCTTTGCTGTTGGCTGAGGAGTTTCACGATATTGCGCCGCCGATCGATTATTCGCTGATTTCGCCGTGGCTGATTTTTCTCGGAATGTTTGTCTTGCTAACGGCGATCGGTTTGATTGTGTGGTTTGTTGCGAAATCTTTTCGGCGCCCAACGCCGCCCCAACTGCCGCGCGAGCACGCACTAGCATTGCTCGAGCAAATACGGCCGCAGATCACAGCGATTAATCCATATCGCTTCAGCATCCGTGTGTCCGACATTCTCAGGGGCTACGTGACGGAACAGTTCGGGTTGCCAGTTACGCGGCAAACCTCTGTCGAGTTTCTGAATGGGCTCAGAGGTTCATCGCCGTTCTCCGAAGACGAAAAGTCGCTGCTCGAAGATTTCTTGAACCGCTGCGACCTGATCAAGTTTGCAAGGTACGAGGCAACAACTTCAGATAGTGAATTATTACTTGAGGAAGCGATCCGCTTTGTGAAAGGAGGTCAACCATGTTTGATTGGTTCACAGGACATAGCGCGTTGACCTTCGCGCATCCGTGGCTGCTCCTGTTACTCCTTGCAGTTCCGTTGCTCGCGTATTTGCGTGGAAAACGCGGCCCAGCCGCTGCGCTGACTTTTTCATCCACGGCAAGCCTTCGGGCGATCGGAAAACAAAGCGCCGCCCGTGCAGGGAAGATTCTGCGGACGTTGCTTCTGGTTTCGATTGCGGTCTTCGTGATTGCGCTCGCGCGTCCGCAGCTCGGCAAGACTCTTACGCAGATCGAGGCCAGTGGGATCGACATTATGCTCGTGCTCGATGTCTCCGGATCGATGCTGACGAAAGATTTTACAATCGGCGGACAAGAGGCGACGCGTGTCGATACAATCCGCGAAGTCACACGTAAATTTATCGAAGGCCGGCCAAACGATCGAATCGGGATCATCGCATTCGCGGGTCGCCCGTATGTGGTTAGCCCGATGACGCTGGATCACGATTGGCTTTTGCAAAACCTGGACCGCGTGCGCATCGGACTCGTCGAGGATGGGACTGCCATTGGATCGGCCATGGCAGCAGCAGCTAACCGGTTAAATGATAAACGTTCGAAAAGTCGTGTGCTTGTTCTCTTAACCGACGGAGAAAATAATGCTGGTAAAATTCCACCAAACACTGCGGCCGAGGCAGTCAAAGCGTTAAAGATCCACTTGTATGCAATCGGCGCCGGAATCAACGGAATCGCCCCGGCCCCGATATTCACTCCCAAAGGACCGTTAACAGATGCATTAGGTAACATTCTCTATGAAAACCAGCGCGTGGAATTTAACGAGATCGGTCTGAAAGAAGTGGCTAAAATTGCAGACGGCAAATTCTTCCGCGCGACCGATACACAATCGCTGGAGCAAATTTATAGCGACATAGACAAGCTGGAGAAATCGACGGTTAGCGTGAAAAAATATCAACAATACCGGGACTTGTTCCCGCTGTGTCTGATGAGCGGCTGCGGGCTATTGCTGGCGCAGATTTTGTTGTCGCAAACCATCTGGAAGAAACTGCCGTGAATTCTTTCGTCGTCATTCCGAGCGAAGCGAAGCGGAGTCGAGAAACCCCGCGGCGAGACCCAATGGTAACAACACGGGATCCCTCGACTCCGCTCAGGATGACACCAGTGCTATGACTTTCGGCGCGCCACAATGGCTTTGGGGATTGTTTTTGATCCCGCTTCTGATTGCACTGTTCATTCGCTCAGAACGGCGCGGGCTGAAACGATTGCAGGAATTCGTTTCGGCGCGACTGCTGCCCCAGCTCGCTGGAACGGTGAACCGTCCTCGTCGGATATTAAGATTTGCGTTACAATTGCTCGGGCTTGCTTTGGCCATTGTCAGTCTGGCGCAGCCACGCTGGGGTTACACGTTTGAAGATGTGAAACGCAAGGGGCTCGATTTACTGATTGCCGTGGATACATCGCGCAGCATGCTTTCCAATGACGTGCAGCCGACCCGACTCGATCGCGTCAAGCTCGCAATCCAGGATTTAATCAGTCAGTTGCAGGGCGATCGTGTTGGTCTGATTGCTTTTGCCGGCCGCGCGTTCTTACAGGCTCCTCTGACTATTGACTATGACGCGGTAGTTGAGGCTGTGAACGATCTGGATACCAAGACGATTCCCGAGGGCGGCACCAATATCTCGAGCGCGATTACTCTCGCCACGCAGAGTTTCGGTAAAAGCGCCGTGGGAAATCGCGCTCTGGTCATCTTCACCGATGGCGAAGAATTAAGTGGGGACGCTGTGAAAACCGCGAAAGAAGCGGTTGACGCCGGTGTGCGAATTTTCACGGTGGGCGTTGGAACACCACAGGGCTCACTCATTCCGGTGACCGGCGACGATGGTCAAACCAGCTTCGTCAAAGATTCATCGGGCGAAGTCGTTAAATCGAAGCTGGATGATAAACGTTTGCGCGAAATCGCTCAGGCTACTGGGGGTTTTTATCTTCACTTGGAAAACGGACTCCGCACGATGCAGCAAATTCAGAATGAGGGCCTGGCAAAAATGCAGGCTGCCGAAATGGATGTGCGCTTATCGCGTCGACCGGTTGAACGTTACGAATGGCCGCTCGCCGCAGCGTTAATCGCTCTCGCACTATCGATCCTGATTCCCGAACGAAAACGGGTGCGACAAAGAGCTTACGCTGCCGCGCCTGTCCCTGCTCGCAGGGCTACGCGTGGCATTGCGGACGCGCCGGCCGGGGCGGCAACTGCAGTCGCGCTTCTCGCGATGTTCCTTTCTTCATCTGCGTTCGCCACCGCGCCGGGTCTCGATGCATATCGCGGCGGGAAATTCGAAGATGCCTACAGCCAGTTTCAGGAGGCGTTAAAATCGCATCCGCAATCGCGCGCAGAGGACAAGCTGCAGTTCGATTCAGGCGCAGCGGCTTATAAACTGAAAGATTACAGCAAAGCGCTGGAATCATTTAGCCAGGCATTGCTTTCAGAGGAGACCGCTTTGCAAAGCAAAGGCCATTATAACCTTGGGAACACACTTTATCAGCGCGGCGAAGCACAAAAGAGCGACGATAAAAAGCTCAGCGACTGGACAAACGCGCTCGATCATTATGAGCAAACGCTCAAACTCGACCCGCAAAACAAGGAAGCGAAGGACAATTACGATTACGTGAAGCGGAAGATCGAAGAACTGAAGAATAAAAAACAAGAGCAGCCCTCCCCGTCCCCTTCGCCGCAGCAAAAGAACGAACAGAATAAACAGGACAAACAGAACAAGCAGAACAAGCAGAACAAGCAGGACCAGCAACAAAAACAGCAACAACAGAACCAGCAGCAACAACAAGGTCAGGGCGAGCAGCAGCAGAAAGACCAGCAGCAGTCCCAAGATCAGCAATCACAAGGCAAGTCTGGAAATCAGAAAGATCAGCAACAGGAAAAAAAAGATCAATCCCAGGCGAAGAACGAACCGCAAAAAAAACAGCAGCAGCCTGGCGAGACTCCTTCTCCCTCTCCAAGCGCCGACAAGCAACAAGGCCAACAGCCTTCACCCTCGCCAGGAGAACGGCGAGGTGAAGAATCGCCGAGCCCGGGCGAAGGAGAAAATGAAACCCCCTCACCATCTCCAGGGGAGGGTGAAGGGGAAAGTACGACACCTTCCGCCACTCCTGGAAAATCTCCGCAAAAGAAATTTGCGGGTGACGTGAAGGGAGCCGGCGAAGACAAATCACAGAAGCCGCCTGACAAGAACGCGCAAGTTGCCGAAGCCGAACCCGAAAAGGAGGGCCAGATGAGCGAACGCCAGGCGGAAGCTCTTCTGGAATCAATGAAAGACGAGGAGGCGCGGGTTCAACTTGATGAACGCAGAGCAACGCGCCATGTCTATAAGGACTGGTAAGGCAGGTCCGTCATGTCGAGCCAATTCGAGACATCCCGTGAATTTGACCGTGTGTTAAGCCACGGGATTTCTCGACTCCGCTCGGAATGACGCTTGCAAGATGCACTTTAGGATGTCGACACCCGGACGAATTTTTATCGCTGTCGTCGGAATAATCGCAACGGCGCAGTTTGCGCATGCTGATTCGCCGAGCGTGACAGCGGTTTTGAATAGCTCGGAAGCTACGCTGGGCGAAACGGTGCATTTGGAAGTTCGAGTCGCCGGAGCACGTGGCGCAGACGCGCCGGAAAACATCATGGTGGATGGTCTCGAAATTCGGCGAACAGGAACGTCACAACGCATCGAGATGAACAACCTCAGCTTAACCTCCAGTGCGATATACGATTATACTGTGATGCCATTGAGAGCGGGAAGATTCACCATCCCGCCTCAAACCATTCGCGTCGGAAACAATTCGCTGCGCACACCGGCGTTGACATTAAACGTCGCGGATTCGCCCGGTCGTTCGTCTGGTGCCCGGCCTGGCCGTGACGCAGGGGCAGCCACCGCAAGCAACCTGGTTTTCGCAGAGTTGATCGTACCAAGCAAGACCGCATACGTGGGCGAGATCGTTCCGGTTCAGATTCGAATGGGATTTGATCCGCGCGTTCGGCCACGACTCATTGAGCCGCCGGAGATCACTGGACAAGGATTTACCGCGCAGAAGTTGCAGCAGTCCGGGGAAAATACTGAAACGATCAGCGGGAGACCTTATGAGGTCGTGACGTACAAAACTGCAATCGCTGCGGCGCGCGCGGGAAAATTTGAAATCGGGCCGGTAAAGGCGAAGGCGCAAGTTATCGTTCCTCGCAGGCAGAGCGTGCCACGCTCACGCCCGCGTTCTCCTTTCGACGTGTTCGATCAAGATGACCCATTCTCCGATCCATTCTTCTCGAATCCATTCAGTCAACTTGGGGAGCGCCGCGAGGTGGAGATCAAGAGTGAACCTGTGGCACTTGAAGTAAAGCCATTGCCGAAAAATGCGCCCCCCAGTTTTTCGGGCGCAATTGGAAATTTCACAATGGCGACCGATGCGAATCCAAAGACCGTCCAGGTAGGTGATCCCATCACCGTCACGACTACAATTTCCGGCCGCGGCAATTTTGACCGCGTCAATGCGCCAGTCCTTGAAGACGAGCGTGGTTGGCACAAATATCCGCCGTCATCCAAGTTCAAACAGGACGATGAGGTCGGTCTCAGTGGCACGAAATCTTTCGAGATGGTGCTTTCGCCCAATGAGAAAAAGCAAGGGCTACCGCTGCTCGCCTTCTCTTACTTCGATCCGGTGAAGGAACAATATGTGACCCTGCACAGCGAGCCGATTCCGATCAATGTCCAGGGAGGCGGAGCGGTTGCGCAAAATGCTGGGGCGGCGCAGTCGGCGGCGCCACCTCCGTCCACGGCGACAACACGACCCCCAGTTCAGCCTTCCGTTAAACCACAGGATATTTTGTATCAACTGACGGAGGCGCCGAAGAAAGCGGAATCGTTCGCGTCGATTTACACACAAAGGATTTTCTGGGCTGCGCAGTTGATTCCGCTGCTTGCGTTAATTGGATTTGCAGGTTGGAAAATTCGCCGGGCAAGAATTGATAATCGGGAGGCGCAACGTATCGCTGCGCTTCGACGTGAAGCGACCGACCTGGTGCACAAGTTGCATCGCAACGACATATCACCCCGAGAATATTATTCCGAAGCATCCAGAGTCGTTCGCTTAAAAGCCGCTCTGGCATCAGGAAATCGCCGCATCGATCCAAACATGGTGGATGTGGAGACTGCGGCAGAGACCTTCAAGCTTAACAGCGATTCGCGCGACCGGCTCCGCCGGTTGTTCGAGCAAAGCGACGAATGGCAATACAGCGGAGCGCATAACGGTCCCGGAAAAGTTTCTCCTGAAAGCCGGCGCGAAGTGCTGGAGTTGATTGAGAATCTAAGATGAAAGTATCCGCCTGTTTTATTGCAATTCTTTGCAGCGCAGTGTCGGCCGCATCTTCGTTTGCGCAGACAGAAGGCGACTTCACAAAGGCAAACCAGGAATACGCGCAGGACCATTTCAAGGAAGCGATCTCCGGGTATGAGGCATTCGTTCGTGCAGGGCAATGGAGCGCAAATCTGTTTTACGATCTCGGCAACGCTTATTTTCGTGTCGGCGATTTTGGCCGCGCCATTCTAAACTACGAACGCGCGCTCGCCTTGGAGCGACATCATCCGGAAGCCACAGCCAATTTGCAAATCGCGCGCGATGAGGCGCACGCGCTTGAGCTGCAGCAAAGCTTGCCGGAACGTTACTTGCAATTTGCGAGCGTCAATGAGTACAGCATCGCAGCGGCTATCGCTTTTTGGCTCGCAGTGTTTGCAATTGTTATGCTGATCTTTGCGCGTCGCAGATCGGCCACATTGATCGCCACGTTAATGCTTTGCCTGCTGGTAAGCGCCGTTGCGATCTATGCTGCGTATACACTCGAACGCGGAAGCAATGGAAGTGCCCTGGCCATAGTGACCGGCAAGAACGTCCAGGCGCGTCTTGCAACCGCTGACACTGCGAACAGCGTCCTGGCGCTCCCGGCTGGAAGTGAAATCAAAATCTTGAGTACTCGCGGTGATTGGATCTACGCGGCGTTATCGAATAACTTGCGCGGTTGGATCCCAGCCAAAGACGCGCAGCAGGTGCGTTTGTAACTACTTTCCGCCGTTTCCCCGTGTTCTAAGTTGCTTGGCCCACGAAACACGTAAAACGTACCAAAGGTAAACAGGTGCTGAATGGATTTCGCGTCCTTTCGTGTGTTTAGTGGGCTGATACATATGAAGGTTGCGTGCGCTCAGATTTCTTGTTCGCTCGGCGATTCAAAAGCCAATCTGCTCAAGGTTCGAGACTTCTCTCGCCGAGCCAGCGACGTCGGCGTGGAGTTGATTGTTTTTCCGGAAATGACCGATACGGGCTACTCGATGTCCGTAATCCAAGTTCACGCGAATTCGTGGACCAGCGATTTCATCCCCGGACTTCAGGAAATCGCCGCGAAGCTTTCCATTGCCATCGTGTGCGGCGTATCAGAGCGGGATGGCACTTCAATTTACAATTCTCTGGTTCTTGTTGATCGACACGGCAAAATCGCTGCGAAATATCGTAAGACCCATCTGTACGCGGTTGCACCCGTTGAAGAACAGAAGTGTTTTGTTTCAGGCGATACTTTCGTGAGCTTTACCCTAGGCGGTCTGCGGTTCGGCTTCAGTATCTGCTACGATCTCCGGTTTCCGGAGATGTATAGAAAACTGGCCGTCGAACAGAACGTAGGTGTCTTTATCGTTTCTTCCGCGTGGCCGTTCCCGCGCGTCGAACATTTCCGAACGCTTGCCCTCGCGCGCGCAATCGAAAACCAGAGTTATGTGATCGCATCGAATCGCGTCGGCAAGGATGACGACTTATGGTTTTGTGGCAGCTCAGCAATCATTGACCCCCGCGGAGTCGCGGTAGCGTCCGCATCAGCAGATCGCGAAGAACTAATTCAAGCTGATTTGTCTCAGGAACTCGTCCTCTCGGTTCGGAGCCGCGTCGAGTCGCTCGCTCATCGGCGGGAGGATCTGTACCGAAAATGACGAATGACGAATTAATGCCAAGGCTCAAAGGACGACGAATCTGCGCGATTTCGAGAATTCGTTATTAGCTTCGTCATTCATGTTTGCACTGCGCTGAGCGGCACAAACTCGCTTTCGTGCAAAACGACGCGCTTACTTCCGCGCAGTAATTGCCACCATTGCCTCGCCGAGCCCAAAACGATCAAAAACACTAGGACGAGAAAGAAAACAGCCACAAACGCGTCGAATCGCCAGATGGTTGCCTGCCGCGCGAGACTAGCCGCCTTGACGGGGTCTGTGACTGCTGCCGCCTGACTCAAAAGCGATTCCGCGCCGCTCAAGAAACCTAGTCTTGGGTCAGGTGAGAAAACTTTCAGATAACCGGCAGAAAACGTGACGGCACACATGAAGCAAAGTGGAACCAGAGTTACAAAAAGGTATTTGCTCTTTCGCATTTTGATCAACAGCGTTGTACCGAGGCACAGCGCGACCACCGACAGCAATTGATTGGCAAGGCCGAACAGCGGCCAAAGCGAGTTGATGCCGCCAAGAGGATCGATCACGCCTTCGTATAAAAACCAGCCCCACGCCGCGACTAGCAAAACGCTGGTGAATAAGTTCGCGGTCCACGAACGTGTATTTCCTAAGGGACGCCAGAGATTACCCAGAAAATCCTGGAGCAAAAATCGCCCCACGCGTGTTCCGGCATCGATTGTTGTGAGAATGAACAAAGCTTCGAACATGATGGCGAAGTGATACCACAACGCCAGCGCCGCCGGCTTGGCTGAGACTCGCGCAAACATGCTTGCCATGCCGACCGCGAAGGTCGGCGCTCCCCCGGCGCGATTAAACATCGTAGATTCTCCGAGGTTCGTTGCGAGCCTCTGCATTTCCGCCTCCGTTACTGGAAAACCCGCTGCGGAAACTTTTGCAACGACTTCGGTCGGCGCGCCTTTTGTGTTAATAGCGAAATACTGTCCCGGTTGAAGGACACAAGCTGCAATCATCGCCATCAGGGCAACCATCATTTCTGTCACCATTGCGCCATAGCCGATGCTGCGTATTCGCGATTCGCGCGTGATCATTTTCGGCGTCGTGCCAGAAGCAATTAGAGAATGAAACCCAGAGACTGCGCCGCAGGCGATGGTGATGCATACAAAGGGGAAAACCGGACCCGCAAAGACGAGGCCGCTGCCATCGATGAATTTGGTAATCGCTGGCATTTGCAATGTCGGATTGATCAGCATCACAGCGGCCGCAAGCATGGCAACGGTGCCCAGTTTTAAGAACGTGCTGAGGTAATCGCGCGGAGTCAGCAGCATCCACACGGGCAGGATCGAAGCCGCGAGCCCATAAATCATGATGGCCCATGCCAGCCATTTTTGATCGTGACGGAACCAGCTTTCAATTGCGGGAAAATGCCCGAGGAATTGCCCGCCCCACACACCAAACGCCAGACCGAGCAAACCGAAGATCGTTACCGCCGTGACGCTCACTTTGCCCGTGCGCAATCCAATTCCCATGACCAGCGCGATTGGAATCGTCGTCGCAATGGTGAATACGCCCCAGGGACTTTCCGCGAGAGCTTGCACGACAACGAGCGCGAGAACAGCCAGCAAAATAATCATGATGGCCAGGACACTGACCAGAGCGAGCAAACCCACGCCGGGCCCGATTTCCTCTCTTACCATTTGCCCAAGCGTTTTGCCGCCTCGGCGGATTGAGGCAAAAAGAACAATCATGTCGTGGACGCCGCCGCCGAGCGTCGCGCCGATCAAGATCCAGAGAGTGCCGGGAAGAAAACCGAACTGTGCCGCCAGTACGGGACCAACCAACGGCCCGGGACCGGCAATGGCTGCAAAGTGGTGCCCGAAAACCATCCAGCCGTTTGTTGGCACATAATCCTTGTTGTCGTCTTGCAGCACGGCCGGTGTGGCACGCTGCTCGTTGAGCACCAGCACTTTTGTGGCCAGCCATTTGCTGTAAAAACGATAGCTGATCGACAACGCGCAAAATCCAGCGGTAACGATCCACAGTGCGCTGATATATTCGCCCCGAGATAACGCCAGCATCGCCACTGCCCACGTGCCCAACGCCGCTACGGCGAACCAAAGCAGCTTTTTCCACAGACTCATTCTGTTCGCAGTTTAATTGAAATTGTTGCGCTCCGCTACAAGGTGTGATCTTTCTTCAGGTGCGATTTCGACATAAAATACGGAAGCTTGTAGATGGCCGGAGCCTGGTCAGCGCGAGGAAACATACGCTTAGACTTCTCCGAACCAGTCGATTCCCGCTGAACAAAAAACGGGTTATCGAAACAATCGATCCGGTTGCTTTCGAGCAGATTCGCAAGCGATACGCGGTCGCAAATCCCGGCGCAGACTGGCCAAAATATCTCGATCTCGACCGCTGGATCGGAATCAACATTCGTCGAATTCGCCAGGTCGAACTCGATTTGGCGCGGCCCAAGCGCATTCTCGATCTTGGCTGCGGCGCAGGATATTTCCTCTACGTAGCCCAACTGCTGGGTCATTCCGGACTCGGTCTTGATATGGACCGTTTATCCATGTTCCGGGAAGTTACACGTCTACTCGGGGTCCGCCGTATAGTCCAGCGAATCGAAGCTTTTCGGCCGTTGCCCGATTTTGGACAAAAATTTGATCTCATCACGGCTTTCATGGTTTGCTTCAACAACCACAAAATGCCGGACCTCTGGAAGGTGGCGGAATGGGAATTCTTTCTGGACGACTTGGCCAAGCATCTCACGCCACGCGGCCGAGTCTGGCTCGAACTAAATCAGGAATATGACGGGTCCTTCTACACGCCTGAACTAAAGGAATTCTTTCAAAAGCGCGGCGCCAGGATTAACGAGCAGAAAGTGATCTTTAATTCAGGCCTTCGCGCGCGTGTTTCAACTTCTCCAGTTGCACGCTGAAACCCTTCAGTCGCTGACGATGTTCTTCGACAATGGCCGCGGGGGCTCGGTCGACGAACGATTTATTCCCCAATTTTTCCTCGACCGCGCGCATTTCGACTTCGATTCTTGTAATTTCCTTATCCAACCGCTGCCGTTCCCCTGCTCTATCTGCTGCGGCGACCGTCAGAAAAATCTCGCCTAATGGCGTAACCGCGACCGGGTTTCCAGCTGGGGCTTGATATTTCGGATCCAGCTCCACTTCTTCGGCATTCAATAACCGTGTCAGCGTCGGAATCTGGCTGGAAATTAATTTCTTATCTGTGCGTAAGATAAATCGTATCTTCCTGTTTGATTGGAGCTTAGACTCCGCTCTAATATTTCGCCCCGCTTGGATCGTTTGGTAGATCATCGAAACAAGCTGGCGTTTGGCCGCAAGATCAGAAGCGCCAGCCAATGCGATCGCTTTCGGCGGCGCGGCAAACTGAATCGAATCTTTCCCAAAGCCCATCAGCGCCCAGAGTTCTTCGGTAATGTGTGGCATGAAGGGATGCAGCAGTCGCAATATCGCGGACAGCACAAAGTCCATTACCGCCAGTGCAGATTTCTTCTTCGCCTCGTCACTACCGAAGATTTCCGTCTTGGCGGCTTCGACGAACCAGTCGCAGTAATCGCCCCAGACAAAGTCGTAAAGGCGTTGTGCGACCGTGTTGAACTGATATTCGCGGTAAGCGGCTTCGATTGCGTCGATCGTTTCGTTCAAGCGGGCGAGCAGTTCCAAGGCGTAGATCGATACCGTCTCGTTGTCGATTTTTGGAGCAACCTCGCTCGGTCCATGCATTTGCCGGAGGCGAGCGACATTCCAAAGTTTCGTCGCGAAGTTTCGACCTTCTTCGATTTGTTTTTCATCGAAGCGAATATCCTGTCCCCTGGGAGCAATGCGCATCAGGCCAAAGCGCAAGCCGTCAGCGCCATATTTGTCGATCAATTCGAGCGGATCGGGCGAGTTACCCAGGGACTTCGACATCTTCCGGCCCAGCTTGTCGCGAATTAGGCCCGTAAAATAAACGTCGCGAAACGCAATATTGTCCTCAACGCGGTCTGATTTGCCAGGCTTGAACTCCAACCCTGCGATAATCATGCGCGCCACCCAAAAGAAAATGATGTCCGGCGCCGTCACGAGCGCGCTCGTCGGATAAAATTTCTTCCGCGTCTCTTCATCCATCGTTTCATAAGCCCAAAGCCACGATGAAAACCACGTATCGAGTGTGTCGGGGTCTTGGAGCCAGCCTTCGCCTGGCGATTCGAGCTGCACGCGAATGTCTTTTTTTTCTGTGGGAGCCGTGTCGGCTGGGCTCGTTTGATTCGCAGGCGACACGCCTGCCTCTACAGTTTGGGATTTCCGGTACCAAGCCGGTATCCGGTGCCCCCACCACACCTGGCGGCTGATGCACCAATCGCGAATGTTCTCCAGCCATCGTGCGTAAACTTTCTCCCAATGCGGGGGGAAGAATCGGATCAGATGATCACGCACCACGGCCAGGGCCTCTTTTGTTTTCGGGTAACGCAAAAACCATTGTTCGCTGATGCGGGGCTCGATCGGCACATCGCTGCGATCGCTGAATCCAACATTGTTTTCATACGCCTCCGTCTTCGCGAGCGCTCCTGTCGCCTGCAATAACTCCGGTGCTTTTTCCCGAGCTTTGAATCGATCGAGTCCGTCCAACTCTCGAACCGCCGGACAATTAATCCGACCATCAGGATGTAGCACATCGACAATCGCCAGGTGATGGCGTTGGCCAATCTCGAAATCCAACGCGTCGTGCGCGGGCGTGACTTTCAAGACGCCGGTGCCGAATTCCGGATCGATAGCTTCATCGGCGATAATCGGAATTTTCCCACGTGCCAGTGGACGCCAGGCGTGTTTACCCAGGAGATCGGCGTATCGCTGATCACTTGGATGAAAAGCCATCGCAGTGTCGGCCATAATGGTTTCGGGTCGCGTGGTTGCGACTTCCAGGAAACGCCCGGGCTCCTCCACAATCTCGTAGCGCACGAAGTAGAGGTTTCCCTTCTGTGGCTTGGAAATCACCTCTTCGTCCGACACCGCAGTCTGGGCGGCCGGATCCCAGTTGATCATGCGGCGACCGCGATAAATCAGCCCTTTCCGATAAAGATCGATAAAAACGTTTTGGACAGCCGCAACGTAAACGTCATCGAGCGTATAGCGTTCACGCGACCAGTCGCAGGAACAGCCCAACCGTTTAAGCTGTTCGATGATGATGCCGCCATGTTTATCCTGCCATTCGAGCACGCGACGCAAGAATTCTTCGCGGCCGAGATCGTGCCGCGTTTTGTTTTCTGTTCGCCGCAGATGTTTCTCGACTGCCGTTTGCGTACCGATTCCCGCATGATCCACGCCCGGCAGCCAAAGAACCTCAAAGCCCCGCATTCGCGAGCGTCGCGCGAGAATATCTTGAATCGTATTGTTGAGCACGTGACCGAGCGTAAGCACGCCGGTAATGTTTGGCGGTGGCATTACGATAGAGAACGGCGGCTTTGACGAATTCGGATCCGCAACGAAATCGCGATTTTCCATCCACCGCTGATACCATTTCGGTTCAACCGACTTTGGATCGTATCTCTTCGGAAGTTCTGCCATTGCGATCAATCATCCGAAGCCGGGGCACGTTTGCAAATGGCTGGCGCGCCTGGCGGTCGCGCCCTACCGCATGCTTGCATCGTGATGCCCTAACCGCCACCTTCCCGCTGCATGAGTGATTCGCGCCCAATCGGCGTCTTCGATTCTGGCATCGGCGGCCTCACCGTTGTGAAGGCGCTCCGCGATTTGCTGCCAAACGAAAACATTTTTTATCTCGGCGACACGGCGCGTGTTCCTTATGGCCCGAAGAGCCCCGAAACCGTGCAGCGCTACGCCGTGGAACTGGCGGGAATGCTGATGCAGAAAAACGCAAAGGCGCTGGTTGTCGCGTGTAATACGGTTTCATCAGTCGCGCTGCCGTTGCTAGTAAAGAAGTTTTCTGTGCCCGTGATCGGGGTAATCGAGCCGGGAGCGCGAGCTGCGTTACAGGCGACACGCAATCGGCACATTGGCGTGATCGGAACTCGTGCGACGATTCGCAGCGGCGCGTACGAAAAGACGCTGCGCGCGGCCGACAACAATGTGCGCGTGAGCAGTCGCGCATGTCCGTTGCTCGTCCCTTTGATTGAAGAGGGGCTGCTCGACGACGATGTGACGGACCGAATGATCATGCGCTATCTCGAACCCCTGCTTGCTGATGGGATCGACACACTGGTGCTCGGTTGTACGCATTATCCGCTGCTCACCGATGCGATCGCGCGAATGCTCAAACGCCAAGTCATGCTCGTCGATTCCGCGCAAAATTGTGCACGCGCGGTGGAAGGAACGTTGGATCGACATTCACTTCGTGCGGCGCAGCCAAATCGGGGTGAGCTACATGTTGCTCTCACTGACGCGGCCGACAATTTCCTCAACGTCGCCCGCGACGCGCTGCAGTTGAGTTTCGGCGAAATCGAGCTGCAATCTTTGCCCTAGGTTTTGGCAGCCCTTTGGCAACGAGATCGTAGGAATGATCGATCATCTTTCGCACCTCGGGATCAGGAATGTCGCCCTCAATCTCGACGGTGTTCCAGTGTTTTTTATTCATGTGATAACCCGGCGTGACTTGCTCGTGACGATCGCGCAGCTCGAGCGCCAGATCAGGGTCGCACTTTAGGTTCACAGTGGTCGGCACTTCGTCCAGAGCTGCTAATGCGAACATTTTGCCGCTGACTTTGAACACAAGAGCACCGGGCCCGAATGGCGTGCCCTCGGTCGCGCAAGGTTTACTCAGACAGTATTCGCGGAACTGCGCGAGATCCATCAGGCGAGCCGTTCGCGTAAGATTGCCGGCAGATCTTGAATTGCAACGCGCTCCTGTTTCATCGAATCACGATCGCGCAACGTTACTGTATCGCGTAGCGCAGAATCTTTTTCCCCCAGCGTCTCGAAATCAATCGTGATCCCGAAGGGCGTACCAATTTCATCCTGACGTCGATACCGACGGCCGATGGCCCCGCTCTCATCATAGAAAACAGTCATATGCGGCCGCAAAAGATCGACAACCTCTTTTGCTTTCGCGACCAGTTGCGGGTTGTTCCTGAGCAAAGGGAACACACCGCATTTAACCGGAGCAATCCGTGGATGAAACCGCAGTACGACGCGCGACTCCATTTCCCCTTTTTCATTTGGCGCCTGGTCTTCCGAGTACGCCTCACAGATCAATGCCAGCACTGTGCGATCGACACCAGCACTCGGTTCCACAACGTGCGGAACAAATCGCTCCTTGGTTTCCTCATCAAAATATTCGAGCGACTTGCCGCTAGCTTTTTGGTGCTGTGACAAATCGTAATCAGTGCGATAAGCGACGCCTTCGAGCTCCTGCCGCCCAAACGGAAAATCGTATTCGATGTCGTATGTCCCTTTTGAATAGAATGCCCGCTCCTCGTCAGGCACTGTTAGCACGTGAAGTTTGCTGCGCGGAATCCTGATGTTTTCGTAAAACTTCAGGCGTTCTTCCTTCCAATATTCGAGCAATTCCATTCCCTGCTCCGGCCGACAAAAATATTCGAGCTCCATTTGTTCGAACTCGCGCGACCGGAAAGTGAAATTGCGCGGATTAATTTCGTTACGAAACGCTTTGCCAATCTGCGCGATGCCGAATGGCAACTTCTTGCGCGAAACTTCAAGAATGTTTTTGAACTGAACAAAGATCGATTGGGCTGTCTCCGGACGCAGATAAGCAATCGAACTTTCGTCCGTTGCAGCACCGACATGCGTCTCAAACATCAAGTTGAACTGTCGCGGCGCAGTTAAATCCTTTCCGCCGCAATTTGGACACTGCTTAACGCCCTTTTTCTCGACGAGCTGGTCAGTGCGCAAGTGTGCCTTGCAAGTCCGGCAATCGATCATCGGATCAGAAAATCCTTCGACATGTCCGGACGCCCCTAGCACAGCAGGGTGAGTCAGAATCGATCCGTCCATACCAACGACATCGTCCCGCTCATGCACGGTCACCTGCCACCAGTAGTTTTTAAGATTTCGCTTTAACTCAACGCCAAGTGGTCCGTAATCCCAAGCGCCGTTCAACCCGCCATAGATTTCGCTCGATTGGAAAACGAAACCGCGCCTCTTGCACAGGCTCACGATTTTTTCCATGCGCTGCGTATCGCTCGGCGCGCTCATGGAGACAGTGTTAACCACGGATTACGCGGATGTCGCGGATAATTATTGAGGCTTTGTTGATCCAGCGAAGTCCGCGATTTTACGTCTGCGTTTCGACCGTGATTTCGGTCTTCACAGAATTCGCAATGAAACACTGCTCGTGTGCCGCATGATTCATCTCTTCGATTTCTTGCGCAGTGGGTTGTTTATCGCCGGAGAACTTCAATTTCTGGTTTAGGGTCGCGCGCGTAATCGCGAGCCTGCCTTCGGCATTTTTTTCCATGTGGCCGACCGCGTCATCGGTATACTCGTCGACGACGAACTTTTTCTTCGCTGCTATGACAAGAAACGTGAGCATATGGCAGCTCGAGAGCGATGCCACAAACGCCTCTTCCGGATCTACAAGCTTCGGATTACCCAGATATGCCGGAGCCGCCGACGCTTGCATTTCGTGTCCGCCGTCAAATTTCCAGGTGTGATCGCGCGAATATTTCTGATACTCGAACGGCGTGTCGCCGCGCTTCCAAGTGAGAGTAATTTTATGTTCGGACATGCTTTTAGATAGAATGGGATGCGTTGCCGAGCAAGCGATCCCCTGGTTCGCCGTAGCCTCGGCGAAGGCGGATGCTTGCGCCGCCTCATGTGCGCTTTATTTTGTCCGCCTCTGAAAAGACGCGCGATTAGCTCAGTGGTAGAGCGCTTGCTTCACACGCAAGAAGTCGCAGGTTCGAATCCTGCATCGCGCATTTTCTTACTCTTCGCTGGAAACTTGAAGCGCGATATCAGGACAGAACGGTCGTCGCGGCGACAAGTCAGAGGTTCGAACCCTCTATCGCGTACCATTCTTTTTATTTGCCCGCGAGGGAAATAACCTGCAGAAATAACACCCTTATGGGCCTGGTGCAGCAAGCTCTCGAAGTTGTCAAAAAGCGTAACCCCAACGAGCCGGAGTTTCTTCAGGCGGTGACTGAAGTGCTGGAATCGATCCGGCCAGCGCTCGAACGTCACAAGAAGTATCGAGACGGAAAGATCCTTGATCGCCTTGTCGAACCCGAGCGCATGATTCAGTTCCGTGTCCCCTGGATTGATGACAAAGGCCAGATTCACGTTAACCGCGGCTTCCGCGTCCAGATGAACAGCGCGCTCGGTCCTTACAAAGGAGGCCTGCGTTTCCATCCGACGGTCTGCGCCAGCATCGTTAAATTCCTCGCGTTCGAACAAGTCTTTAAAAATTCGCTCACCGGTCTGCCCATGGGCGGCGGTAAGGGCGGCGCGGATTTCGATCCCAAGGGGAAATCCGACACTGAAGTTATGCGCTTTTGTCAATCGTTCATGACCGAACTATTCCGCCATGTCGGTCCGCACACCGATGTGCCGGCCGGCGACATCGGGGTGGGCGGTCGCGAGATCGGATATCTGTTTGGCCAATACAAGCGGCTGGCAAATGAATTCACCGGCGTATTGACGGGCAAAAGGCTTAACTGGGGCGGCTCGCTGATGCGCCCAGAAGCCACCGGATACGGCGCAGTTTATTTCGCGCAGGAAATGCTTAAGACGCGCAACGAAACAATCGAAGGAAAAACTTGCATCGTCTCCGGGGCCGGCAACGCCGCCCAATTTACCGTGGAGAAATTAATCGAGTGCGGCGCCAAACCGATCACCATGTCGGATTCAAGCGGCTATATTTACGACAAGAACGGGATCACGGAAGAAAAACTCGCCTGGGTGAAAGGTATTAAGAACGTCCGACGCGGGCGCATTGCGGAATACGCGAAGAAGTTTCGCGCCAAATATGTGGCTGGTCAGCGGCCTTGGAAGATCAAATGTGATTGCGCGTTTCCTTGCGCTACGCAAAACGAGATCACCGGTGAAGACGCTAAGAAATTGGTTGAGAACGGTTGCTATCTGGTTTCCGAAGCGGCCAACATGCCGACTGTGCCGGCGGGCGCCGATCTTTTCCTCGAGAGAAAAATTCTCTTCGGCCCTGGTAAAGCGGCAAATGCAGGTGGCGTGGCAACATCCGGTCTGGAAATGAGCCAAAACTCGATGCGTTTACCATGGCCACGCGAAGAAGTTGATTCGCGTTTGCGCCACATCATGTTCACGATCCACAAGAACGCATGGGAAAACGCCGAAGAATACGGATACCCGGGCAATCTCGTAGTTGGCGCGAACATCGCCGGGTTCGTGAAGGTGGCGGACGCGATGCTCGATCAAGGCGTTGTATAGCTCTTGCGGGTTTCGGAGAGCGACGCTTGGAAACTGTCTTTCCTTTTAGCGGATCAGATTTTTTCGTGACAGCGGTTGGCAATCGATCTCAGAAGCGGCCCTTAAGTTAGGCAGCGCCTAAACGCAGACGCGTAAAATTCTGTCGAAACCGAATATGATTATATGAAGATGAGCACTGTTAATCTCGGAAAGGCAGCTGCGAATGAAACAGCAACCCGATCGAGACGATTGATTCTGCTGATTCTTTTGCTTTCGGCCCTGTTCTGGGCAGGGGGCTGTGAAGGCTATTACACCGCGAACCCGGGCTACGGACCTTACTACGGTCCCGGGCCAAATTATGGAGGAGGCTCCGTCGTGGTCGCGGTTGGGGATCGGCCGTATTATGCTCGTGGCCCGGGCTACTGGTCGGGACGCGTGTATTACGTTTGGAGGCCAGGACATTGGAGGTATCGATACGGCCAGAGAGTCTGGATACACGGCCATTACGTTGCGCGAGGATACTAAGCTGGGGGCCTGGGTCGTCTTAGCACAGTCGGGCGGAGCGCGGGCAAGCCAGCGATGCGCGCATGTAGCAGGTCATGAGCGCTAAAAGCGGTCCGCTAAGTCACAACGCGTCACTTCCGTACCCGCCCGAACTTGTTAGGCGGCGCTATGACCGATTAGCTCCCTGGTACCGCCTGTTCGAATGGATCTTCTGGCTCCCGCAAGGAATCCGCGGTAGGGCGATTCGAAAGCTTGCGCTTCGACAAGGCGACGCCGTCCTCGAGGTTGGCTGCGGAACTGGACGAAATCTCCCGTACCTTCATGACGCCGTCGGATCAAACGGCCACATTTTTGCTGTCGATGTTTCCGAGAGGATGCTGGCTCGGTCGCGGGCGTTGTGCGAACGCAGAGGGTGGAAGAATGTGACATTCGTTCGCACGGACGCGCTCGAGTATCGCGCGCCTCGGATGCTTGATGCTGTTTTGTTCGGTCTCTCTTATGCCGTTATGCAGAATGGCAAACGGATATTGAATCATGCCTGGTCACAGCTTCGCACTGGAGGCTGCGTTGTGATTGTAGACGGCAAAACCATGCCCGGTATCGCGGGGCGTTTGCTTCATCCATTGGTGATTCTGGAGATGAAAGCCACCGTCCTGGGTGACCCTGATCACAATGCTTGCGCAGATCTAAGAAGCCTAACCAACGACGTCACAGTCGAAGAAGAGTTATTCGGTGCCTACTTTATTTGTCAGGGCCGAAAGGAACATGATGGGTGTTGACTACTTCACGTCAGGCCCTGGGGTCGGGAACAAAACCGTCGTGATTTCGCATCTTCACCTCCGGGCACGTACGTTCTGGCTACTATTCCTTCGGCGCGGCGCCGCGACGTCAGTGGGCTACCAAGCCGTGACCAGTCCACCCAGCAAACCGAGAAAAGCGCCAACGAGCGTTTCCAGAAGATCATGTCGCTTTAGATAAAGGCGCGACCAGAAAACGAGGAGAGCCAACGCGAAGGCCACGGCGCCGACGAACGGATTGACCACAAACAGAATGACCGCGCTATAGAAAGCAAAAAGCGCGTGCAGCGATAGCTTGATGCGAAAATTGATTAACCAAGCCATGATCAGCAGAAACAAAGTCATCGTGGCCCCACGCAATGCGAAACGCGGCGCGTGGGATAGCAAAAGTACGATCACGGCCACCGCCGAAATTGAAATCGCCTGCGGATAAAATCGAACGCGTTCAGCGTGAATGGAAACATCTGGATCGCTCCACCGCCCTGATTGGAACCCGCGAAAAAGTAAGAGTCCCATCGGCAGAATCACGGTCGCTAACAGAGTCAGCGAAAGTGCCACACCGGTGCGGTTAGCGAGGCGCAAGGCAATGATAATGCCCACGGAAAGACTGATGAAAACCAACGGGTGCCCAATCCAAGAAACCCATCGTGCAAAGACAACAGTCGGCTTGAGGTCGATCTTGTCACGATTCACTTGTCACTTGTTATAATGCGCCCGCTCACTTCACCAAATCCGACGCGGTAAGCATCACCCTGGCACCAGCCACTAATTGCAAGAGTATCTCCGTCTTCGAGCCATTTGCGTGTTTCGCTGTTGGGCAGCTTTAAGGGATTCGCGCCGCGCCAGGTCAATTCCAACATGCAGCCACGCGATTCTTCTGTCGGGCCGCTGATTGTTCCGCTCGCCAACAGATCGCCGGGCTGCAGATTGCAGCCGTTAATTGTGTGATGGGCGAGCTGTTGGGCAATGCTCCAGTACAGATTTTGAAAATTGGAGCGTGTTATGACGTGTGCCGCATTCATCGACGAAGTTTGCAAGCTCGCTTCGAGTTGAATGTCGAACGTGAAATCATCCTTTACTCGCAAGTATGGCATCGGCGCGGGATCCTGCGTGGGAAGCGGTTTTCGGAAAGGCTCAAGGGCTTCCAGTGTCACCACCCATGGTGAGATGCTGGTGCAAAAATTCTTCGCCAGGAACGGGCCGAGCGGCTGGTACTCCCACGCCTGAATATCCCGCGCGCTCCAATCGTTCATTAAAACCAGGCCGAAGATATGATCGACTGCGCGATCAATCGGCACTGGTTCGCCTAACGAATTTCCCGGGCCAATCAGGAACGCCATTTCGACCTCGTAATCAAGGCTCTTTGTCGGACCGAAAGTCGGTACCGAAGCATCGGGCGGTTTGACTTGGCCTTGTGGCCTCCGCACATCGGTACCGCTGATTACAACCGAGCTGGCGCGTCCGTGATACGCCACAGGCAGCCATTTCCAATTTGGCATCAGCGCGTTTTCCGGTCCACGCAACATTGTGCCCACGTTGTGCGCATGGTGATATGACGAATAGAAGTCGGTGTAATTCGCAATGCGCACGGGTAATTTCATGGTGACGCTCTTTTGCGCATGAAAGACCCGCGCCCGCAGCCTGGCGTCGTCGCGCAGAATCGGCGTTTTGGACGAGAGAAGACGTTGAAGAACTGCGCGCGCCTTACGCCATGCTGGACGACCAAGCGCGAGGAACGCATTCAGCGAGTCTTCTGAAAAAGGTTTTCGGCCTCGAAATTCCGGCGAGCGGAAATGGCCCAGTTCTTCGAGAGCAGAAAGATCGACAATCAAATCGCCGATGGCGACTCCCGCGCGCGGTTTGCCTCCTTTCGGCTGAAAGATGCCGAAGGGAAGATTTTGGATCGGAAAATGCGAATCAGGTGAAACGTCGATGAACGATTTGAGTGACATGAGTAGGGACGCCGCGCCGCAGCGTCCAAACAGCGCAGCGCGCAGTCCGTACCCTACAGCAAATTCAGTGCGCGCAAATCGTCGCGTGGCTCATCGAAGCTGCAACTGCCAAACGACACCGCGAATCGCCGACGATATTGCAGCCGTTTGGTATCGATCCGCCATTCGCGCCACGCAAAAAAAGCGTCAGTGAACGAAAACGAATCCACATTTTCGTCTTCCAGCATCATCGAGGTTTGATTCGTATCCCATCGATGCTCGGCAGCGAGAGCCGCCGCGCCCAGCACATTCAGGAAACCGTGCATCCTTGTTTGGACTTCCTCCCGGTATTGTCGCAGCGGATGGTGAAGACCGGCCGTAAACTTGATCGGCAGTTGATGTGTAGCCGGGATCACGAGCGCTTTGGCAATCTGTATCGAAGTTGGAAACGCATCCGCAGTCACTCCGCCGGTGCGCAGTTTGTAGCCGAAGGTCGCCAAGTCGGCATCAGAGTTAAATCCGGCGAGCAACGCGATAGTCTGCTCCGCTCTATCGGGCGGCGCTTCCCAGAAAACTGCCAAATCACCGAGAATCGATCTCGCCTCTTGCAGCGACGTGAGGTCGATGTCGTGCGGCAAAAACATCTCAAGGTGACTGATTGATATTAGATCGACGTTGTGTCTCGATAACGAGCGGATCGCTGCATCCGCGTCATCGAGCGCTTCAAGAAAGGCATCCGTGCTCGCAGTCTTCGGTCCGAGCGCAGCAACGCGCAGTGGATGCTGAGCATCAAATTGCGAAAGGAGTTGTTTGGTCGCCTCGAATTGTTCAGTGGAGAGAACGAACGCGCCAAGCATCCATGCGTCCGGAGAGCGGACATACTCAGCCTGATTTCTCAGCGCTGGTTCGAGCTCGAGACTACAGGGCGGAAACATTCCCGCATAATCGATCGAGTGCGCTAGCAAAGCGCGAAGTGAATCGGGTAGCATGGTGTTCAGTTATCTGGCTAATCGCAGGAGGCAAGTTCCGGGGCCATGCTGAACGACGCGCGCAGTACGCCACCGGGCGCGATTGTTTGAATTCCTTCCTTATTTTCAAAGGCCCGCTGTTGATGATGGTCAGTGAGCCCCCAGCATGGCTCAATGCAAAGGAATGGTCCACCATCGGACCACAAAGTCAGATAAGGGACGCCCGTTAAATCGACGATGACCCAGCGGCCGCTTGGCGGATCGACATAGGAAAATTGACGTCTCGGAACGTCGATAAGCTCCAGAATAATGGAACCGGGTAATTCGGTTTTTGGAAATGGCATTTCCCCACCTGCGAACTCGATATCACGGGTCTCACCGGAAAGATAATTTCCCGGCGAAAAGTGACGGCGGTAAAGCCCTCTGGGCATTTGAAGGTGGAAGCTTTCGAACGAGGTCGCCGCGAATCCCGGATGCAATCCAAAAGAAACGTGCGCATCCAGTTCAGGCTCCTCGTTTTGAAACTCGAAAAGCGCGCCCACCTTGTTCGCGTCGATCCTGTAGGTCAGGGTGACGCTGACTTTCAGCGGATATTCATCTGCTGAGAAATCATTCGGCGTTATCCGATATTCCAGTGAGGCGCCGCTTCCCTGAAGAGAAGTTCCGGCGAAGTGCCATGTTTTGGAGCGGAGGAAACCGTGATTCCCGCCTTTGATTTCACGCCCGCGGTACAAACTGCGTCCGTCTTTAAGCCGATGGAGATAGTAACCCATCACCGTCGCATGATTCGCCCATCCCTGAGAGGGCGCTGAAAGGTCGTTGTCGCGGTAAAGAAAACCGGACCATTCGGCCGCCTCGTTAACTCGAGCGAGATTGACTAATTCCGCACCCAGACGGGAAACGACGATCCGAATGCCGTTCTCCTCATCGGTCAGGATATCGAGATGTTGATTTTCTCGCTGATCTTCGGTATGCGAAAACTTCATCGTAACGTGCAAGCACTGTAGCCCCGGCGCTGTGCGCCGTGTGTGGGCGTCTCCGGCTTTAACACAATGCAACGCCCCACAGGAGCGTGGCTACAACAAAGACTCACGGAAACAGGCCGCGCATCTTTTTGGCTTTAAGGACGCGCTCGACGCCAATGGCCATGGCCGCGGTGCGATGAGAAATCTTATGCGCCTTCGCTCGGCGAATGACCTGCGCAAACGAATGTTCCAGGATGCGGAAAAGCTTGTCGGTCACTTCCATTTCCGTCCATAGATAGGATTGCAATCCCTGGACCCACTCAAAGTAAGAAACAATTACGCCGCCGGCGTTGCACAAAATGTCAGGGATCACAAAGATTTCGTCCCAACGTTTTTCCAGAATCAGGTCTGCTTCCGGAGTGGTCGGCCCATTAGCAGCTTCGGCGAGAATTCGGCATTTGAGTTGGTCGGCGTTCTTTCCGTTAATTACGCGATCGACTGCTGCCGGCACCAGGATATCGCACGGCATCGTGAGGAGTTCCTTCGGATCGACATGATTGTCCTGGGCGAATGCCCGCAGGGTCCCTTTCTTCAAAATGTGCTGTTCGGCGGCTTGAATATCTATTCCCTTAGGATTGTAGATTGCCGCGTGTGCGTCGCTAATACCGATAACTTTGACCCCGCTTTTGTATGCGAGGGAGAGAGCCGCCACTGAACCGACGTTGCCGAATCCCTGCACGATAGCCGTACATTTTTCAGGATCTATTTTCAACATGTTCATCGCGCGCTCGACCAGGTAAACAACGCCGCGCCCGGTTGCCTCCCGTCGGCCCTCCGTTCCGCCGATAGCCACCGGTTTGCCGGTCACGATTTCACTGACGGAATAACCTTGATGCACTGAATAGGTATCCATGAACCACGCCATGACCTGTTCGTTCGTGCCCATGTCAGGGCCCATGATGTCGGTGTGCGGCCCCACGAACGGAATCATCTCCTGCATGTAGCGGCGCGAGACCGCTTCCAGCTCGGTCCGGGATAATTTCGCAGGATCCACCGCGACTCCGCCTTTTGCTCCGCCGTACGGCAAATTGGACAGCGCACACTTCCAACTCATCCACATAGCCAGCGCCGCCGTTTCCCCCATGGAGAGAGATGGAGCGAAGCGCGTCCCGCCTTTTGTTGGACCCAGAGTCAAGTGATGCTGAACGCGGTAGCCTTGGTACGTTCGTGTGCTGCCATCATCCATGTGCACCGGCAGCGTCACGGCTATGGCGCGCTTTGGATACATCAGGCGCTCGCGATCGTTCTCATTGATGCTCAAATAGTCGGCAATGACCTGAAATTGATCACAGGCCATCTGAAACACGTCATCGTTGTAGATACTCATGAAAATAAACTCGCAGGCTGGACCAGGTTGCCCGCCAAATGCAGTTGCTATTTGCGCTGAGCGAATGAAACCGTCAACCCCGAAAGCCACAACAGCGTAAGATCGACAATTGCGTTTGCAACCCGTAGCGTCCGTTCGAAAAATCAACCACAATGAAAATTGAGACTCTAGCTGTCCACGCGGGCCACACCGTTGATCCGGCGACCGGCGCAGTTTCGTCGCCGATTCATCTTTCAACCACGTTCGAGCGCGACGCTGAGGGCACGTATTCGCGCGGGTTCATGTACACGCGCAACAACAACCCAAACCGCCAGGCGCTCGAGCAGGGAATCAGCGCGCTGGAGGGTGGCCCTGCTGCGGCAGCGTTCGCCTCTGGAACCGGAGCAAGCATGTCCATCTTTCAGGCACTGGCGCCAGGCGATCACGTCCTCGCGCATGTGGATGCCTACTACGGAACATCGCGATTACTGCGCGAAATGTTCCTGCGGTGGGGACTCGACGTCAGTTTCGTCGATATGAGCGATCTTCGCGCGGTTGAAAAGGCGATGCGCTCGAAGACAAAGCTCGCCTGGATGGAAACCCCATCAAATCCTCTATTAAAAATTGTCGATCTTGCCGTCGTCGCTCAAATTGTCCACGGAGCGGGCGCCACCTGTGTTTGTGATAATACATGGGCACCAACGCTGCAGCGTCCATTCGACTTGGGTGCGGATTTAGTCCTGCACTCCACGACAAAATATTTCGGCGGTCATTGCGACGTTCTCGGAGGAATCGTCGTCACCAATGTTGAAAATGATTTTTTCCAACGTATCCGCAGTATCCAATATGAGGGCGGCGCAGTCCCCTCGCCTTTCGACTGCTGGCTGATTTTGCGTGGAATGCGCACGCTGCCCTGGCGAATGCGCGCGCATTCGGAGAATGCCATGAAAGTCGCCGATTTCCTTTACCGACACCCAAAAGTTGCACGCGTCCATTATCCCGGGTTGAAGTCCCATCCTGGACATGAGATTGCCGCAAAACAGATGTCGATGTTTGGCGGGATGCTTTCGCTTGAGGTCAAGGACGGACGCGACGTCGCAATTTCAGTTGCCGCGAAAACAAAAATCTTTACCCGAGCGACTAGTCTCGGCGGCGTGGAAAGCTTGATCGAACATCGCGCATCGATTGAAGGCGCAGCAACAACTTCGCCTGAAGGCCTCTTGCGATTATCGATAGGCCTCGAAAATGCAGACGATCTAATCGAGGACCTCGATCAGGCGCTTAGATAATTCGCAATTACCAAAATCGCCTCCGAAAAACATCGGCAATATCCTGCACTTCGCTCACGCGCAACAAGTAAGCGCAGCCAAAGAATGTCGCTGCACCGACCGCGATGGCGACCAGCAACTCCCATAACTTTGGAAAAAAGCGCAACTGCGCCCAGGCACCAAGCCACCAGTAATTTGCCGCCCAGCAGACCAATGCCAGCACCGCCCCGGCAACGCACATTTTTCCGAGGCCAACCAGCAGTTGCCGCGTTTCCAGCCTGCGCACATGGCGTCGCATTAACGCGTAAAGCAGGAGGAAATTGATCGTCGCTACGAGACTGGTCGAAAAAGCCAGACCACGGTGTCCCCACCCAAGCCGAAAGGTAAAAAGCCAGTTCAGAAAAAGGTTCGCGCCGATCGCAAAGAAACTGATGATCATTGGCGTGTTGCGTTTGCCGATCGCGTAAAACGCAGGCGTTAACACCTTCAGGACCGCATATGAGACAAGCCCGACTGCGTAAAATTCCAGTGCGCCGGCAGTCTCGCGCGTCATTTGTTCGTTAAACCGTCCGTGCTGGTAGATCACGCTGATGATGGGCGACGCGAACATCGCCAATCCAATCGCCGATGGAATGGTAAGCAAAAATGCGAGCCTGATCCCACGAGCGAGAATCGCGCGGAACTCCTCCATGTTTCCCACGGCCGCGCTTTTCGATACCAGCGGAAGAGTAACTGTTCCGATCGCGACGCCGAAGATTCCGAGCGGCAATTGCATCAGGCGAAATGCAATGTTCAACCAACTCACCGGACCGTTGCCAAGGCTCGCCGCAAATCCGCTGTTGATGAGCACGTTCACCTGCACGGCGCTTGCGGCGATCACAGCAGGCCCCATCAGCGTGAGCACAGCCCGCACGCCTTCATCGCGCCACTGAAAATCGGTGTGATATTTGTAACCAACGCGCCAAAGAGAAGGGAATTGTCCAGCCAATTGCCAGGCTCCACCGACCAGCGTCCCGATTGCCAATCCCTCGAGCGAGCGCGCACCGAAATGCGGATCCAGCCACCAGCCAATTGTGACCCCGGCAATAATTGAACCGAGATTAAAATAACTCGACGCCATGGCCGGCGGGCCGAATACGTGCTTGGCATTGAGCATGCCCATCACCAATGCGGCAAGCGACACGAGCAACATGAATGGCCACATGATGCGCGTGAGCAAAATAGTCAGCGCGGTTTTGTCCGGCGACCAGCTTCCCCAGGTTAAAAGGTCGACCAGTTGCGGGGCGAACACGATGCCGAGCAGCGTGATTACGCTCATGAAAACGGCCGTGAGCGTCGCGACTTTGTTCGCCAGACGCCATGCTGATTCATCGCCTTCGACCGCGATTTTCTTTGAAAAGATCGTGATGAATGCCGTCGATAGCGCGCCCTCAGCGAACAAATCACGCAGCAGATTCGGCAACCGAAACGCCATCAAAAACGCGTCGAGGTTTTTTCCGGCGCCGAAGAGACCAGCAAATATCATCTCGCGAATCAATCCGAGGACGCGACTCGACAGAATCGCAATGCCCACGACTCCTGCCGCGCGCGTGCTTCCTCGCCGATCTTCAGCCGCTGTCATCGGCGAACAAAGAACAGCGTCCCACGATTTGGGAAAGCAAAAACTTCACTACGAGAAGCAGGCTGCAGCGCTGGGGTTCGCTGCCTTAGCTACTTCAAAAAGAGATTCATGCTGTCGAGGTCAATGATGGCATGACAGTTGTACAGTGTATCCATCCCCAGGATCCCGCTGATTCTGGCGCTGCTTTGCAGCAACGTGAAGTTAGGCAATGCGGTAACGCCAAATTTCGCTGGCGGCGTTTTGAAGCCGCCAATCCTAAGGTCATTGATTTGTCCTGCACTAACTTTGCGCACCGCGGCACGAGCAAAATGCGCAGACACTCGTGTCGTTTCCACAGGAATGCCGACCGATTTAAGGAGAGCTTCGTGGAAAATGGTAATAAATGCGCCCGTATCGACGAGCAGACGAGCGGGTTGCCCGTGAATCGAACACGGCACAG
>DATIOX010000065.1:0-18372 GCA_035472675.1 Candidatus Dormiibacterota bacterium | reverse complement strand
GTTAACAGCCGACCGCTCTACCACTGAGCTACGCTGGATTTCTTTCTCCGCCGTTGCGGAGTGTGAATGTTGTCCCGCGCGATCCGGGGTGGCAAGTGTTTCCTCACACAAAAATTGCCGCTGAAAACAGCGGCCGCCACAGCAAGATCGTTTGCTACAAAAATTTGGTTGCGGGGGCGGGATTATGAACCGAACCGCGACAAGCCAATCATTCTGTAAAATCCATCGCCTCCTTTTTGTCTTTTGAGCGAGAGTTCAAGTTCCGAGCACCTGACAAGTTCATCTCGCCACTCTGCCATATCAATATCCGGGGTCCCTTCCCGCGAGTCCATCTGGAATCATCGAAATTGTGCTGATTGATTCTGCGGCTGACATCATCGGATAAGCCAATGTAATATTTTCCCTCACGGTTTGGATAGAGACGCGATAAAGGCACCGCGAGTTGACAAAAAATTGGTTGCGGGGGCGGGATTTGAACCCGCGGCCTTCAGGTTATGAGCCTGACGAGCTACCAGGCTGCTCCACCCCGCATTTTTAGAATAATTTCGATATCGACGTTGTGCAAATCGAAAAAGCATTCGTTCGATGGAAGCGAGAGTTGAAATAGCGATCTTATTTGCGTTCGGCGCGGGGTATGACTTCGTTGATGCGTGATCAAAAGAGCTTCTGGCAAGACAGAAACTGGAAAAATTCTGGTCGGCACAGCCAGCTGGTCGGATCCCGGCTTCGTCGAGCGCTGGTATCCGAAAAAGATGCCGGCTGGCGAGCGGCTTCGGTGGTATGCGCAGCATTTCGAAATGGTCGAGGTGAACTCGACATTTTATTCCGTGCCGGAACCGAGAATGGTGGAACGCTGGTGCGCGGTGACGCCGGATGATTTCACGTTCGACGTAAAGTTACACCAACTGTTCTCATTCCACTCGACGCCGACAAAGCTCCTGCCGCCGGATTTACAAAGACCCGCAGAGACAGATGCCAGGGGAAACGTGAAATCGACGCCGGAGTTGCAGGGAGCAGTCCTCAAGATTTTTCTGCGCTCGACGTCGATTTTTCACGATGCAGGAAAGCTTGGCGTCTTTCTTTTGCAACTCTCGCCCGCGTTTTCGCCGCGAAAACATGAATTAGACGAGCTTATTCAATTGATCGAAATGTTGAGCGATTACGATCTTGCGATTGAGTTTCGAAACCGCAATTGGGCCGTCGGCGACCAGTTGCAGTCGACAATTGATTTCCTGAAAAAGTATCATGCAATTTTTGTGAACGTGGACGCGCCTGCATCGGATCATTTCATGGTCATGCCATCGGACGTGGATGAGATGACGAACTCGAAGGTTGCCTATCTGCGGCTGCATGGACGCAATGAAAAGGCCTACCTCACTGGCAAAACTGTGGCCGCGCGTTTCGATTACGATTACAGCGAGAGTGAAATTGCGGAGATCGCACAGCGCAGCAGGAAGCTGGCGAAGGAAGGACGTGAATTGCATGTGATTTTCAACAACAACAATCTCGATTACGCGCCGCGCGCGGGGCTTCGTTTGCGCAAGGCGCTTGGTCAAATCGTCAAGCCGCCGGCACAGACAGCGGAGCTGTTTTAGTTTAGATTCCAGAGTGCACGATCTACGTCCCGCCCAGAAATCTGCGCGGGATTATGAGTCGCGGTTACCAGGCTCGCTTGCGCGACTGAAGCGCTGGCTGGTGAGGCATCACATGACTCTGATGACAATTGCCGATACGCCGCACTCCATTGCTCTCGGGTCGGCAATCGGAATTTTTTTCGGGTTCACACCACTCTATCCGCTAAAAACGTTGCTATCGATCGGCATGGCGTGGATCTGCCGTTGCAACAAGATTGCAGCCGCGATTGCTGTTACGCTACACGACGTCATGATTTGGGCGATGCCCGCCATTTATCTTGCCGAGTATCAATTGGGGTGCTGGAGCTTGCATCGGTCGCCAGCGCAGCGCGTGCATTTCCGCCAGTTTGGGCTGCGCGATTATGTACATTGGCATGTATTTTCGCGCGTCGTTTGGCCCACATTTTGGCCTGCGTTCGTTGGTTCGCTGTTTCTTGCGGTTCCTTCGGCGATCATCGTTTATTTTGTAATGCGGTTGCTGGTGAGTCGGGCCCGAATGCCACAGAAGACGGCGTGACAGCGCGTTGCGGCGGGCGTTTGCGAATCAGAACGCGTCGATTAAGGTGCTGCGGTTCGAGGGTCCTTATGCATTTAACACGTCGTTTTCTTACCGTTTTTTCCGCTTTTCTCGCCAGCATGGCGCTTCTCCGCTCCGTTGCTGCCGCAGAGGCATATCTCATCGCCGACGCACAAACGGGCTATATTTTGGAAGAACAGGAACCGAGGAAAAAACTGCAAGTAGGCAGCCTGATGAAAATCGCGACTGCGAGTGTGGTGCTCGATTGGGCGGAACGCAGATCGGGCGACCTCAATCAGGCAGTTATGATCCCTCAGGAGGCGTTTGCCGGCACTCTCGAAAACAACATTGGTTTTCAGCCGGGCGATAGCATCACCCTGCGAGATCTTCTCTACGCTGCGCTTGTTCAGTCCGATAACATTGCGGCCTATACGCTCGCGTACCACGTTGGCTCGAAGCTAGAGTCGCTCGCGCCAGGCGAAACGGGCTCGAAATACACGCCAGTTGATGCATTCGTCGCCCAGATGAATGCGCTGGCCAAACAATTGAAGATGGACCGGACGCGTTTTGTTAACCCGCACGGCGTCGATTACAAGGTCAAGCCGCTGCCGTATTCAACGGCCGAAGACATGGCGCGCCTCACTCGGTATGCAATGAACAAAGCCAGTTTCCGCTTTTATGTGTCGCAAAAGGAACGGCAGATCTCGTTCGATCGAGGCGGGCGTCGATTGAATTACGTGCTTCGCAACACAAACGAACTTCTGGGAAAAATGGGCATCGACGGAGTCAAAACAGGTCGCACCGCGCGATCCGGTGATTGTTTGATCCTGTATGCCAATCGTCAGGCGGAAGTTGTTCGCCAGGGACAGATGGAAACAGTATATCCGCGTCATTTGATGATCGTGCTCCTGGGTAGCACAAATCGATTCGGTGAAGGCTCAGCCCTTTTGCAACGCGGTTGGCAGTTATACGATCAATGGGCCGCCGGCGGTCGTGTCGCCGATTCAAAGAAAATGCTCTAGGAGACTAATCCTTTCGATTGCAAAAATGAAGCCACGGATTGGTGTTCTGACCAGCGGTGGCGATTGCCCCGGACTTAACGCGGTCCTGCGCGGCGTGGTACTGGCAGCGGAGAAACTCGGCTGGGAAGTAGTTGGTTTTAGTGACGGATTCGAGGGACTTCTTCCTCCCGGCAATCATGTCATTGTGGACCGCCAAAACGTTAACGGAATCATGGCGCTCGGCGGCACCATCATCGGCACCACAAATCGCGGCCATTTTGTTGCCAAAGTCGGTGCCGGCGATCGGACGATTGTGCCTCAGAACATTATTGCAGGGGCCAAGAAGATACTGGATGAGCTGCAGGTACGGGCGTTGATCATTGTCGGCGGCGATGGTTCGATGGTCACGGCGCAGCAATTGCAGGATGCTGGCATCAATTGCATCGGCGTCCCCAAGACCATCGACAACGATCTCGAGGCCACTGCGACAACATTTGGATTCGATTCTGCTGTCGCTGTCGTAATGGACGGGCTCGATCGGGTGCATACAACGGCGACCAATCACAGGCGAGTCATGGTGGTCGAAGTAATGGGTCGTCATGCCGGCTGGATCGCGTTGCACGGCGGCATCGCTGGAGGAGCGGACATTATTTTGATTCCGGAAATTCCAGTCGATTTCGACAAGATTGTGAGCGTAGTCAAGGCGCGCGAGGCGGCTGGTTATCTGGGAACAGTTGTTGTGGTCGCCGAAGGCGCGCGACCAAAACACGGCGAACAGGTAAAGCGTGACGTGGAAGGAGGCGAATTTCGTCTCGGCGGAATCGGTGAAATCGTCACACGCGAGATTGCAAAACGCACTGGAAAAGAAACGCGCTGCTGCGTTCTCGGCCATCTACAACGTGGAAGGGCACCGACGACCTTGGATCGAATTCTTGGAACGCGTTTTGGCGTGAAAGCTGTCCAACTAGCCAATGAAGGACATTTTGGTTCGATGGTTAGCTACCAAAATTATCAGGTGCGTCAGGTGCCGATCGCCGAAGCTGTCAATCGGCTCAAACTGGTTCCACCTAACGGCGAAATGGTGCAGATTGCGCGTGACGTAAATATTTCCTTCGGCGACTGATTACTGTAGCCACAGTCCTGTGGGCGGTCATCCTGCCAGAACGGAGCATCGACGGGCCACAGGTCCGTGGCTGCAACATTAATCGGTATCAACTATCACCTAAGAACTATCAACTGATCGTGAAAATCGTCCTCGCATATTCCGGTGGTCTCGACACATCGATAATCCTGCGCTGGCTCAAGAAATCCGCCTCAGGCGGACAGCCTGAGATCATTGCCTTTTGCGCCGATATCGGTCAGGAAGAAGAACTCAACGGGTTAGAGGTCAAAGCGCTGAAGACAGGCGCATCGAAGTGTATCATCGAAGATCTGCGCAAGGAATTCGCACGCGATTTCATCTTTCCGATGTTCCAGGCAGGCGCGATTTACGAAGGACAATATCTGCTTGGCACGAGCATCGCGCGTCCGCTGATCGCAAAGCGAATGGTCGAGATCGCGCGCACGGAAAACGCCGACGCCATTGCCCACGGTGCGACAGGGAAGGGGAACGATCAAGTTCGCTTCGAATTAGCTGCCGCGGCGCTCGCGCCTGAATTGCGAGTGATCGCGCCCTGGCGCGAGGAACGCTTCCGCAAACAATTTCCCGGCCGTAGTGAGATGATTGCGTTCGCAAAGGCGAACGGAATTCCGGTCGAAGCGACTGCGCAGAAACCGTATTCAATGGATCGCAATCTGCTCCACATCAGTTATGAGAGCGGCGTACTAGAGGATCCGTGGTTCGACGCAAGCTCACCTGAGATGCGCGCCATGTACAAATTGAGCGTCTCGCCCGAAGACGCGCCTAACGAACCGGAATATGTCGAGGTGGAATTTCATCGCGGAAATTGCATCGCGGTGAATGGCAAATCGTCGTCGCCCCTGGAAGTCGTTCAGATGCTCAACAAGCTCGGTGGCAAACATGGGATCGGTCGCGTGGACATTGTCGAAAATCGTTTTGTCGGAATGAAAAGTCGTGGCGTTTATGAGACGCCCGGTGGAACGATTTTGCATTTTGCCCATCGACAAATGGAAACGCTCACGATGGACCGCGAAGTCATGCACTTGCGCGACAGCCTCATTCCAAAATATGCGGAGCTTGTTTACAACGGTTTCTGGTTCTCGCCCGAGCGCGAAGCGTTGCAAGCTCTGATCACAGAAACGCAACGCGACGTGAGCGGACTCGTTAGGCTAAAACTCTACAAAGGCAATCTTATCGTTGCTGGCCGCAAAAGTTCGAAGAGTCTTTACGATGCAAAAGTCGCAACGATGGAAGGCGAAAGATCTGCGTTTGATCAGAGTGACGCTACTGGTTTCATCCGGTTAAATGCGCTGAGGTTGAAACTGCGAGCTGCAAGAAAGGGCGATTTCTAAATCGCGCTCGGCGGTTGGGAGACCGCCGCGGAACCTCAGCGAGTATAGACAAAACGCCTACCTCGCCGATGCCAATACCATTTTTGTCATTGCCCTGTGTAGAGCAAAAGGGCACAATCCGTACTGGAATATCATCGCTGACACTCTCGACAGCCTGAATAAGGCGCGATTATAAAATTCACGTAATCTTAGAGCGCACGACGAGATGTCCATTCAGAGCAAGAACGAGATCCAGCTCGAAATCGCCCATGTCTTGTTTATCGACGTCGTTGGCTACTCGAAGCTTTCGATTAGCGACCAACAGGCGGCGGTTGAGGAACTAACCCGGATTGTTCGCGGGTCTGAGCAATTTCAACGAGCCGAAGCTGCGAGCCGTTTGACCCGGATCCCAACTGGCGACGGGATGGTGCTGGTATTTTACACGAGTCCGGAGGCGCCTGTGCGATGCGCGGTGGAGATCAGCCGCGCTCTCAAGCAACAACCGCGTCTCCAACTTCGGATGGGAATCCACAGCGGCCCAGTTGGCGGGGTGGTCGATGTAAACGAACGGGCCAATCTCGCGGGCGCTGGAATCAACATGGCCAAACGGGTGATGGATTGCGGTGACGCCGGGCACATTCTTCTGTCCAAACACGTCGCCGAAGATCTGGAAGAATACCAGAAGTGGCGACCGCTCCTGCACGATCTTGGTTCGTGCGAAGTGAAGCATGGGGTGCGCGTATCGGTCGTGAACCTCTATGACGACCAATTCGGCAATGCCAAGCTGCCGCAGAGATTTGGGACCGTGCAGAAACGCCGGAGGCGTCTGCGCCGGGCGGCGACGGCGGCAGCGTTGCTCGCGCTCGTGGTAGTCGTTGCTGGGATCGCAACGTTTTCCCGTTATCGCGCGCGATCGACCTTGATTGCGCCGAAAAAAAGCATCGCGGTGCTTCCCTTCGAAAACTTGAGCGACGACAAAGAGAACGCCTACTTCACCGAAGGCGTGGGCGAGGAGATCCTAACTGACCTGGCAAAAATCGCCGATCTCAAAGTCATCAGTCGCAGTTCGGTCATGCAATACAGGAACGCCGTGCGCCGTAATCTACGCGAGATTGGAGAGCAACTCGGTGTGGCACATGTTTTGGAAGGAAGCGTGCAGCGGAGGGGCGGTCGAGTGCGCGTGAGTGCGCAATTGATCGATGCGCGCACCGACGCGCACCTGTGGGCGGAGCATTACGATCGTCCACTTGATGACGTCTTCGCCATTCAAAGCGAAGTCGCACAGGCGATCGCCGATCAGTTGAACGCTAAGCTCTCCCCGGCGGAAAAGGCGGCCATTAAGCAACGACCCACGGCCGACCTGGTGGCCTACGATCTTTATCTGCGAGCCGAAGCTCTTCGCGCCCCGATAAGTTTCAATGCGCGGTTGAAGGAAAATCTTCTCGAGGCCACGCGTCTGCTCGAGCAGGCGATCGCGCGCGACCCGACGTTTTTCGTTGCCTATTGCAGATTGGCTGAAGCGCATGACCTCATTTACTTTTTCGGAAGCGATCACACCCCGGCGCGCCTTGCAATAGCGAACACGGCTATCCAGACCGCCCTGCGCTTGCGACCCGACTCCGGTGAAGCGCACCTTGCCTTGGCGCAGCATTTCTACCGCGGTTACCGAGAGTACGAACACGCCCTCGCCGAATTGACTCTGGCCCGCCACCTATTGCCGAACGATTCGCAGGTTTTCGAACTAACTGGTTTCATCACTCGACGACAAGGTCGGTGGGAGGAATCCGCAACGGATCTTGAGCGCGCCCTGGAGCTGGACCCGCGCAACCTCTTCTTCCTCCAGCAGTTGTCCTTCACTTATCAATTCCAGCGCCGCTATCGAGACCTTGCTGCAGTTCTGGACCGAGCGCTCAAACAGGTTCCTTCCGACTCGGACACACGGGTGGCGCGAGCATCGATCGATCTCGAAGAGCGCGCAGACGCAAGACCCGTTCATGGCACCATCGAGGCCGTCGTTGCCGAGGACCCTGCGGCTGCCAAAACCATCGCCGATCGATGGCTCTACATCGCCCTGTGCGAGCGCGACAACTTCGGCGTCTCTCGCGCGCTCGCCGTTGTTCCCCCTGAGGGGATTAGTGTAGGGAGCAACATTTGGTCACCTCGCGCCTATTTCGAGGCCGTCGCTGCCCGCGCTCGCGGTGATGCGACCGTCGCCCGCGCCGCATTCACCGCTGCTCGCGGTGAAGTTGAAAAGACTACGCGCGAGCAACCTGATTACGCCCAAGGACTCACCATCCTCGGCCTGATCGACGCCGGTCTTGGCCGCGTAGACGACGCCATCCGGGAAGGAAGGCGGGCAGTTGAACTGGTGCCTGTTTCGAAAGACGCCATCGATGGCACTGATTTGATCTTAAATCTCGCAGTCATTTATGCTTGGACAGGCGAGAAGGATCTCGCGTTAAAGCAACTGGCCGAAGCAGCGCAACTGCCGAGTCCATTAAACTATGGTTGGCTGCGTCTGCACCCGGACTGGGACACGCTGCGCGGCGACCCGCGCTTTGAAAAAATCGTCGCCTCTCTCGCTCCAAAGTAAAGCGGCATTCGTTAGAGTTGCACCACGGTTATTGTCTTAGGCCAGAGAAACGGTGTCGTTAGGTTGCTAAGGGCGAACGCCCAAGACACACCCGTTGAGTCCAAGCCGGACCTCCCGCGCGAGATGGCGCACATCCTGTTAATCGACGTAGTGGGTTATTCGAAGTTACTTGTCAACGAGCAGATTGAACTGCTGCAGGAACTGAATCGAATCGGACGAAGCACAGACTGCTTCCGTGCAGCGGAAGCGGGCATCCTAGTCTGGCCTCGCTGAACTCGCAGTCAAGCCCCTCGATCATCCTCTTTTGTGTGCGAGGATGGAACGCGTAGTCCCTCGGCACGCCGTAGCGGAGCCAAGGAGGCCAACGCGTTAGTGGTATCCGTGAAATCGGCAGACCAGAAAAAGAAAGTTTAACTTTTTCGCGAACTTCGTTCCGTCATTTCCGAAGAACGCAAGTGAGTCCTATGCATCAGAGCCTGAGATAAAGTTCGTGGTAAGCAGAAAGACCTCAGGGACAAACCAAAAGGGTGGACGCGCAACACATGCCAGCGGAACCGACGCCCGATCTCAACTCGAGATTGCGCACATCTTGTGTTCCGATGCGAACTTGGAGCCGCCGGACGTAGACCGTAAAGGCAGTTGGGCGATGCAATCGCGACGTTTGTCTGGGTTGCCACTCATCGGCATCTTGGCCGTCATCTACTTCATCGCCGGCAAACTCGGTTTGATGCTGGCGTCGTTGCACGCGAGTGCATCGCCGGTATGGCCGCCGGCGGGAATCGCGCTTGCCGGATTACTCTTGCTCGGTTATCGCGCGTGGCCGGCCATCTTTATCGGTGCATTTCTGGTGAACTTCACGAGTGCGGGAAATGTCGCTACGGCATTTGCCATTGCCACCGGCAACACGCTCGAGGCGCTCGTGGGCGCCTGGCTGGTGAATCGATTCGCCGGCGGCACAAATGTCTTTGATCGTCCACAAGGTGTTTTCAAATTTGCGCTCGCGGCAGGGATTAGCACCATCATTAGCCCTGCTTTCGGCGTGACCAGTCTTGGAGTCGCCGGCTTTGCCGATTGGGCAAAGTACGGCGCGATTTGGCTGACATGGTGGCTCGGCGATGTAACAGGCGATCTTGTCTTCACTCCCCTAGTTCTCCTGTGGAGTGTTGCCTCAAAGCGACGTTGGAATAAAAAGGAAGCCGCCGAAGTCGGCGCGCTCCTCCTGTTGCTGGTGCTGTTGAGCGGGGTGGTCTTTGGCGGATGGCCTGGCGTTTCCGCCCGAAATTATCCAATCGTTTTAATTTGCGGACCGATTGTGATTTGGACTGCCTTCCGCTTTACGCAACGCGAAACTGCCACGGGAATTTTCATCCTGTCCGCGATCGCGGTGTGGGGGACGCTGCATGGCTTCGGCCCATTCGTCGGGGAGACGGAAAATCAGTCGCTTCTCGCTGTGCAATGGTGGACAGCCGTGCTGTCAATTACGGCGATGGCGCTTTCCGCTACTATGGCCGAACGCCGCCGCGTTGAGGAAGAGCTTCAGCAACAAAAGGTAGTTGTGAAGAGCGCCAACGGGACCAAAGACCAGTTCCTGGCCATGCTTTCGCACGAACTTCGTACGCCACTCACTCCGGTCATTTCCGCATTGGAATCGCTCGAGACAGAGCCAGCGCAAACTGATGGAGACAGGTCCGTGGAACCGAAGTCCGATCTGGAACCCGAGATCGCGCACCTTCTCTCAATCGACGTGGCTGGTTATTCCAAGCTATGGAACAATGAGCAGATTGAATTGCTGCAGGACCTCAATCAAATCGTGCGCAGCACCGAATGTTTTCGATCAGCGGAAGCAAGCGGCAAGCTCAAGCGAGTGCCGACTGGAGACGGGATGGCACTCCTTTTTTTCCGCAGTCCGGAGGAGCCGGTGCGATGCGCGCTGGAAATAAGCGGAGCCTTGCGAGATCATCCGCATATTCGGTTGCGAATGGGGGTTCACAGTGGCCCTGTCAATAGAATCACCGACGTTAATGATAAAACGAACTTTGCAGGATCGGGAATCAATGTCGCGCAGCGAGTGCTTGATTGCGGTGATGCCGGACACATTCTTTTGTCAGCGCATGTAGCGGACGATCTAGCGCGCTGGCAGCCGTACCTGCACGATCTCGGTGAATGCGAAGTGAAGCACGGGCTGCGCCTGCACTTGTTTAACCTCTACAAGGATGGTCTCGGAAATCCACAAGTTCCTGGGAAACTCAGGCGCAGAAGAAGAGGGAAGCAAGAATCGGACATGGTTCGCCCAGTTAGCCTGCCCGGGCGGCCAAGGTCCCTGCTGGTAATTACTTTCGTAGTCGCTGCCCTTGCTATGGTGATTAGTTCTTTGACCTTTTTCCAGCGAATATCACTGAGGATGACCCCATCGACTTTGATTCCCGAGAAGAGCATCGCCGTTCTTCCGTTCGAGAATTTAAGCAACGAGAAAGAGAACGCTTACTTCGCTGACGGCGTACAGGACGAAATCCTCACTGGCCTTTCCAGAGTCGCCGACCTGAAAGTGATTAGCCGCACATCGGTGATTCAGTACAAGGCTGGGCTGCAGCACAATCTCCGCGAGGTTGCAGCCGACTTGGGCGTAGCGCACGTGTTAGAGGGCACAGTCCAGCGTGTCGGTAGCCGAGTACGTGTTAACGCTCAGTTGATCGATGCGCGGACAGACAGCCAGCTCTGGGCGGAACGTTACGATCGCGATGTCGCCGATATGTTTGCAATCGAAAGCGAGCTGGCTGGAAAGATAGTCGCGCAGCTTCAAGCCCAAATCTCTCCGATCGAAAAGGCAGCGATCAAGAGGCCGTCCACGACGGATCTCGCAGCGTACGACCTCTACTTGCGCGCCCAAGATCTCTTCGCCGACACATCGGATCCAATTCACGCCAGGGAGAAGCTGCCTCAAGCGGCCCAACTGCTCGATGAAGCTGTCGCACGCGATCCGGACTTCATACAGGCTTGGAGTCTGCTGTCCCGAGTACATGGCGCTGCCTACTTTAGGGGCCACGACCACACCCCTGCCCGTCTCGGTCTGGCTAATGCGGCCGTGCAAACCGCTCTGCGCCTTCAGCCGGATGCGGGTGAAGCCCATCTCGCTCTGGCCATTTATTACTACGACGGATTCCGCGATTACGGACGGGCTCGCAGCGAGCTGGTTATCGCCCGGCGCGCACTGCCCAACAGCGCTGAGGTATTCCGATACACCGGCATGATCGACCGCCGCGAAGGCCACTGGGACGAGGCCACGCGCAACCTGGAGCGTGCACTTGAGCTGGATCGGCGTAACTTTTTCACTCTCCAGCAACTCGCTTATGCTTACAGGTGGCAACATCGCTACGCCGACGAAGTCCGAACTTATGATAGAGCACTGGCGATCATGCCGGGCGACCCGGGAAGTCGCATAAATCTGGCACTGGTTGCGTTGGATTGGCGGGCGGACATCAAACCTTTTCAGGCCACGCTAGCCACTTTGGTCGCTGAAAACCCCGGCCTGCCGCTCGATTTGGATGCTCTTCGCCCTGCGCTGTGCGAGCGGCCTGCGACCGCCGCAATCCGGGCGCTGACAAACTATCCGCGCGAGGGCGTCGTAAATAATGGAGTCAACAATCCCCGCGCCTATTGGGACGGCGTCATTGCTCGTTGCCAGGGTGATTCAGCCAAAGCGCAAGCCGCGTTTACCGCCGCGCGCAGAGAAATCGAAAAGACAGTGGAAAGGCAGCCCGACTTCGCTGCGGCTCTCAGCCTGCTAGGCATGATCGACGCCGGCCTCGAGCGAAAAGAACAGGCAATACAGGAAGGCCGCCGCGCCTGCGAATTGCTGCCCATCTCGAAGGACGCTATCGATGGCGTGGACATAGCCATTAATCTGGCGCAGATCTACGCCTGGACTGGTGAGAAAGATCGCGCCATCGAACAGATCGCGGCGGTGGAACGCGTCCCGAACAGCCTCAGCTATGGCCTTCTCAAACTTCACCCTTACTGGGACCCTTTGCGTGGCGATCCGCGCTTCGAGAAAATCGTCGCCTCGCTCGCGCCAAAACTGTAGAGGCAGCGGGTCGGCTGCTGGTTCTTAGTTTTGCAGGCGACACGCCTGCCACGACAGGAGTGCGTCTCTACTCCACAACCTTGCGACGCGCGATTGTCGATCCTATATTTAGACGGTGCATTCAGCGCCAGAGAGTTAGGAGGTCATTATGCCAACGACAATTGCTGCTCCAAAAACGAAGACTCAAAAACCTAAAGCTGCGCCGGCTGCGGAAGAAGATTTTCTACCGCTTCACGGAACCGACTATGTCGAGTTTTATGTCGGGAACGCCAAGCAGGCGGCGCTTTTCTATAAGACCGCATTTGGGTTTCAAAGCCTGGCGTATTCCGGGCCGGAAACCGGGGTGAAAGATCGCGCCAGGTATGCGCTTCGCCAGAACAAATTGACTTTGCTCCTGACTACTCCCATCCGGGCGAATAATCCGATCGCCGATCACATCTACAAACATGGCGACGGCGTTAAGGCGCTGGCGTTGAAAGTAGAAGATGCCACCTCGGCGTGGGAAGAGACCACGAAGCGCGGTGGCAAGAGTTACATGGAGCCGAAAACGCTCTCGGATAAATATGGCGAGGTGGTGATGAGCGGGATCCACACCTACGGCGATGTCGTTCATCTGTTCATTGAGCGCGAAAATTATCGCGGACCGTTCATGCCGGGTTTTCGTAAATGGGAATCGAACTACAATCCGCCTCAGACCGGCTTGCAATATGTCGATCATTGCGTGGGCAACGTCGCCCTGGGGCAGATGAACCCGCGGGTGAAGTTTTATGAGGAGGTAATGGGGTTCCGCAACATCCTGAGCTTCGATGACAAGGATATTTCCACTGAATACTCGGCGCTGATGAGCAAAGTGATGAGCAACGGCAACGGCTTCGTGAAGTTCCCGATCAACGAACCGGCCGAAGGCAAAAAGAAATCGCAGGTGGACGAGTATCTCGAATTTTACGATGGCGAAGGTGTCCAGCATGTCGCCATGGCCACTAACAATATCATCGAGACGGTGACAGAACTGCAGAAGCGGGGCGTTGAATTCCTGAACATCCCTTCCACCTATTATGACACGCTCCTCGATCGGGTGGGTCACATCGATGAAGAACTGAATGCATTGAAGCGGCTGGGCATTCTCGTCGATCGCGATGATGAAGGTTATTTGCTGCAAATATTTACCAAGCCGGTAGAAGACCGGCCCACGCTCTTTTTCGAAATTATTCAGCGCAAAGGCGCGAAGAGTTTTGGCAAAGGCAATTTCAAAGCTCTCTTCGAAGCCATCGAACGCGAACAGGAAGCGCGAGGTAATTTGTAAAACGGGAGGAAGACGACCATGCCGTATTATCAAAGACTGGGCGAAATTCCGAGAAAACATCACATCTGGTTTCACCGCAACGGGTCGGCGCCGACGTATAAGAACGAAGGCATTGCCTATGAGCACGTCTTCACAACGCAAGGATTCGATGAGGCGTACTCGATCATGTATCACCTGCGCCCGCCTACTCGCGTGCGCAATGTCGAGTTAATCAAACATTGGGAGCCAAAAAAAGTAACCGATAGTCCGCTGCGACATCATCACTTAAAGACCGCCAATATCCCGCGTCGCGGCGATCTGTACACCGGGCGCGTTCCGATGTTGTTTAATCAGGATGTGATTGCCTATCGCGCGCGTCCCGCGAAAGCGTACGATAAATTCGAATATTACAAGAACGGCGGCGCCGATGAGATCATTTTCGTGTTTCGCGGCAGCGGCGTGATGGAATCCGTTTTCGGAAAACTCCCTTACCGCGCCGAGGATTACATTGTGATTCCGCGTGGAATCACCTACCGGCTGGTGCCGGACAAGATTGAAGAGGAGGATTATCTCATTCTCGAATCAGTCGGCCCCGTTCGAATTCCGCAACGTTACCTCAATCACGAGGGGCAAATCAAAATGGGCGCGCCGTATTCCGAGCGCGATCTTCACGCGCCGCGAGAGATAATCACGATCGACAAGGAGGAAGATGTTGATGTTCTTGTAAAAGATGGATCGCGACTTACGCGAGTGACGCTGGCACAGCATCCCTTCGATGCGGTCGGCTGGGACGGCTATCTCTACCCATTCACATTCAACGCGCAGGATTTCGAGCCGATCACTGGAACATTACATCAACCGCCGCCGATCCATCAGACCTTTGAAATTCGCGGTTACGTCGTCTGCACATTTGCGCCGCGCATGCTCGACACGCACCCTGAAGCCGTAAGAATCCCGTGGGTACACGACAACGTCGAGGCGGATGAAGTTCTCTTTTACGTGCGCGGGAATTTCGGTTCACGGCGCGGGATCGAAAGTGGTTCGATCACGTTGCATCCTCGCGGGATTCCACATGGGCCGCATCCAGGCACGATCATGGCAAGCAGGAACGCGACACGCACGGAAGAGCTCGCGGTGATGTTCGACACACAACACACGCTCGAACTGACTGAGGACTCGCTCGCGCTGGACGATCCGAAATATCCGCAAAGCTGGCTTGAATAACGTGAGTCGCGTTCACCGAACGCACCTTAATGCTGCGCTAAATCAAAACATAACACATGATTCAGCGTCATAATTCCGATCTAGATGTTGATGAACGCTTCACGCGCGAGAGCAATCGCCTGCTAGAGAGAGACCTCGAGAGAATTGCGAACGCGTACCGCGAACTGCTTCAAGCCATTGGGGAAAATGTTGATCGAGACGGTCTCCAACGAACCCCAGATCGGGCGGCGCGCGCGCTGGAGTTTCTCATGCAAGGTTATCGGCAGAATCTCGATGAGATCATCAACGGGGCGGTTTTCGAGTCCAGTGCAAGTGAGATCATCCTGGTCAAAGACATTGAGCTTTATTCGCTGTGTGAGCACCATTTGCTTCCCTTCATCGGTCGCGCGCATGTGGCTTACCTTCCAAACGGGAAGGTGATTGGTCTCTCCAAGGTCGCGCGCATTGTCGATGTATTCGCGCGGCGTTTGCAGATTCAGGAGAATCTTACAACCCAAATCGCCGAGTCGCTCATGAATTGCTTGCAACCCTCTGGCGTGGCCGTGGTAGTAGAAGCGAAACATCTTTGCATGATGATGCGAGGCGTTGAGAAACAGAACTCGGTCATGAAGACCTCCTGTCTTCTGGGCACTTTTAAAGACGACGCCCGTACACGTTCCGAATTTCTCTCGCTCTTGAAAGACTAGGTGGAACCCGTTGTCCGTCGGTGCACCCCGGGGTCGCTGCGGAGACCGGAGGCGACTAAGGTGGTAGTGAGCACAGGCAGCTTGGGCGTGAAATTTTTGCGCGGGTCACACGTCTTTGACCTCAGCCTGCGCTATCGGCGAATGATTACGGCCAGTTACCCGCGGGAGAACTGCTGGCTCAACCGAGCCAATGCAAGGGCGGCAAGGAGTAGCCCGAAATCACGCAGCGCCACATCAAAGTAGCCGGGAATCAGCAACAGGTTTATTATGATCAACGCCAACCAGGCGGCAACGATGTAAGCGAAGATCCGCGGTTTGAGCGCGACCCCAATTCCGGCCACAATCTCAATCACGCCGACGATAAGCATCAGGCTGTGCGGGGATACGGGTGAAATGTTCGCCACGACTCCAGGAAGGTATTGGTCCCAGTTGACCAGGAGGTGCGAGAACTTGTCCAAGCCGGCGAGAATGGGCGCGACTGTGAACCCGAAATGAAGAATCCGGTATGCCTGATGGGCCGGCGAACTCGCAGCCGCGCTGGTGGCGGCATGTGCTTGATCAATGCTTGTGTTCATGACAGTCAATTTGTCCGCCAGCCATAATAAGTCAATAACTTATTTGACTATTTATCAACCGCTGCATGCTTTCTTTTGCCGTTATGAACATGACGTTCAATTCTCCACCCAGCCCTGAACGCGAGGTTATTTCACCTCAAAGCGGCAGGAAGGCGCCGGCCCGCGGATGCAACGTTCTTTCACGCGCGCGCCAATGACGCTGGCAAGCAGTGATTCCGACAGCAAACATGCCTCAGGATGATTCGCCGTGGCGGCGGCGATTGGACAGCCGTTGCCATAGATAAAGTGCTTGCCATCTTCTTCACGAAACGTAGCCGCGCCGCCCAGGTCTTTGAGAATGCCCAGTGCAGCGTCAATTCTTTGCCGGCGGGTTTTGCCCTTCAAGTCACGCAAATGTTCCCTGGCTACAGCTCGGCCGGCGGCGCGCATTCCAGCGCGTAAATCTTGCGGCTTAACCCGACGCGAGAATATCGACATGAGAAGCGAGACCAGTCGCCCGTATGCCTTCGGAAACAATTGTTCAGCTTCCGGCCCGAGAACGTACGTGGTGTGCGGTTTGCGAACGCCTGGTTTCATGCCTGACTGGGAGACGAGTCTGTCGCGCTCGAGGCTGGCAAGGTGCGCTCGCACGGCGTTATCGGTCAGGCGCAACTCAGCCGCGAGTTCGTTCACTGTCCGTTCTCTTGTTAGCAGGAGCTCGAGGATTTTTCCCCTCGTGCTTTTGAATAACCGCTCTCGCCAGCCTATATGTTTCATTGATTCAAAGATCATGAAGATCTCGAGTAAGTCAAAAGAATGTTTGACTAATTCTTCGGCTGATAGCGTGCCTCGGCGGTCGCTATTTGCGAAGGAGTGATGACGCTATGCTTCTGACCGTCAGCAAGCGACTCGAATTTTCGGCTTCTCGTCGCTTGCATGTTGCCAAATGGAGCGACAACGAAAATCTGGCCGTCATTGGTCCCGAAACGAAAGCGCGCCACGGAAGCGGTCGCAATTACGCAGCCTATTTCGTTTTCAACGGTCCCGTCGATCCTACTACCGGAATGCTGATTAACATCAGCGAAATCAAGGAGCGCGCGAGCAGGATTGTGCGGCAGCGGTTCGATCACAAGTTTCTGAACGAGGACAATCCTTCCTTCCGTGATGTTCTACCGACTGCCGAAAATATTGCGAGGCAACTCTACGTTGATGTCGCACCGTTGTTCTCTGATGGCATCGCAAAACTTGTTGCCTGTCATCTGACGGAGTCGCCCGAGCGAAGCGCGACTTTTTACTCTAATGGGGCTTGCGAGGTGAATTACTGGTTCGAATTTTCAGCTGCTCGCAAAACGATGTCGCCTCAGTTAAGCGCTGCGGAAAATGCGCGTTTATTTGGGCCGGCCACTTCGATTCACGGGCATAATTATCGCGTTCGGCTGACCTACCGATCCACGAAACCGTTCAGCGCCCAGGATCTGCCGCTGGTTCGTTACGATGCGATTGATGCTTGTTTGCACGCTTTGCAGGACGAACTCGATCACCGCTATCTCAATGAAGACGTTGCAGGTTTGGCCAATCGTCCCATCACAACGGAGAGTTTGGGCGATTACATCTTTCGACGGGCGAGCTCGATGACTCCGCTGGATCGTGTACGCCTGCACGAGCGTACGGATTTTTTTGCCGAGGTGTGGAAAAACCGAGCCGTCTTCCTCGGGATGCGGATGGCATTTTATGCGGCACACCGTTTGTGTGCTGCTACTCTTTCCGATGCCGAAAACGCAAAGCTCTACGGCAAGTGCAACAATGCCCTGGGACATGGCCATGGTTACCTGACGGAAACTACAATCGGCGGCGACTACGATGAGCGCAGCGGAACGCTCTACGATTTTGTTGCGCTGAGGAAAGCCATTCAGGAATCGCTTGAACCGTGGCGGGATCGGCATCTCGATTTGGAAACAGAGGATTTTCGGAACGCGCCTTCAACGGGGGAAAATATTGTGCGCGCCCTTTGGCCGAAGATCGATAATCGCCTCAATCAGCAACTCATCAGGTTGCGTTTGTGGGAAACGGCGAATAACCGGTTCACGTTACGGCGCACGTAACGGAAGCTCTTCTGTAGTGGCGGCCGTGCCGGCTGCAACACCAAAGACTTGCAGGCGACACGCCTGCCACTACAGGTCTTGAAAACTGGACGTTGGGCATTGAACGTTCGACGTTTCCGCGACAATGGATGAAACGTTACCTTATCACAGGTGCGAGCCGCGGAATTGGCCGCGCGATTGCCGAGGAACTGGCAGGTCCGGATGTTGAGTTGCTTCTCCACGGGCGCGATGCCGTCGCGTTAGCGGA
>DATIOX010000064.1:0-24285 GCA_035472675.1 Candidatus Dormiibacterota bacterium | reverse complement strand
CCGAATCATTTCCGGAAACTCTGCCGGATCGACACTTGGGAGACGAAATCGTTGTGCGAGCACGGCAGAAACAGGCAGGCCGAGGACAAAATCGTCCGTCGCTGAAAGCAGCGGCACAGCTTCCCCCAGCGTCTGCAGCTTGCGCACGTTCCACGAGCCGTTCTGGCCAGCACTGCCCGCAGCCGCTTCGCGCGGCGATGCGGCCGTGGATGAACGCAGAAAATTCCATCCGTGCGCGGTGGGAATTATGAAAATGGATGGTATCCCTGTCTCGATATCAAAGCTCCTTCCAACTCATCACCGTCGGACGACCGCCGCCTCCTGATACTATCATCTGAACAGTACGCGTCACGTCACCTGACTTTCCTACGCTTGTAATGCGAAAGACCGAGGTGCTTTTGGGTTGCGGGAGGGCCACACCTAGATTCTGCGGAGGTTGCCCCCCTCGGAAGCCGAGTGTAGTAAGGGCGGTCAGAATATCAAGCTGCGGGTCATCGATTGTTCCGTCGATTCCGTCTGGGCCACGCCGCAGTTGAAGGAACGCATCGACTCGATCATCTCCTATGCTTCCGAGAGAACCTAACAACGCGCGCAAGACGTCGCGCGATGCCCAGCCAACATCGATTGTTACCGCCGCTCCGGTTGCCCCGCCTACGCAACTAGTAAGGGTAAAATCTTCATCCCAACCTGGTTTGGAGGTAAATTCAGCCCATCCACAGATTTTCTTCAGGTCGTCCACAGAAGTCAGTGCCGCATGCGCTGGTTGATAATCATCGGTCTCTGGGCACGCGCTGAGGCGATGAAGTCCCGGTGGCGAGGTCCAGTCGAGCAAAGAATCTACCATCGTATCGACGTTATTCGGCTCTACCCCTTTAAGGCTGAGATATTGCCGTAGAATTTCCTTAAGCGGTGTGTTTTCGACTCCTCCTGGCGCAAGCAAGTTCAAATTCAATCGACCACATTCGCCAATCATTTGGACATCGTAACCTTCCTGATTGTCCATTTGTCTGTGCAAGTTCGGCGAGCTCGGCGCGTCCTTTGGACGCAGCGCAACTTCTGCCAGCGCAACATCAGCGCCCGACGATGCCATGGCTTCCGCGTCCAAAACGCGGCTTGCATTGCCTGAAACCACAAGGCGCGAATTAATGTCAAACGCCCATGAAATGACCATTGCGCTAAGCAAGAACAGGGCCCAAAGCGCAAGCATCAGCGCGGCGCCACCGCGCAATTTCGAATTTGAAGAAGACTTCTTCATTGGTTCTTAAACGGCGTTCGCGTAAGCGGAATAATTGCTTCCCACGGCACGGCAGCATCATTGCGTCCCACGGTTATCTTTACAAGGGAAGGCAGTCCGCCGGGCCAACGATCCACCCACGTGTTTGCCCGAGGGTTGAAATAACTGATCTGGAGACTGCTCACATTCTTAACTAATGGCACCCACGTCTCGTGTCGTTCCCCGACATCAGAAGCATCCTTCGGTTTTCGTAACAAGCCGAGGTCGAGCCGGTCACTCTTTTCGTTTTCGGGTTGCAACCGCAACGCGACGGTAAACTCGCCTGGCGCATAGCGAGTAAGGAGCCCAGGCCCGGCGCTGCAATTCCACGTTATCACATCGCGCTCGCGATCGTTTAGTTTAAACGGCTCTCCTATCATCCTTCCGCGCGCGGGACTCACGCTTTGCCATTGCGATGTTAGAAGATCGCGCAGCCCGTCATACTGCGAATCCCTCGCGGCTGTATCGGATGACAGACGCAGCGCCGTCATGTTCGCTTGCACAAAACGAAAAATCGCCAGCGACATCAGCCCGAGGATCCCCACCGCAAGCATGATTTCGAGCAACGTGAAACCACCGATGCGAAGAGATTCCCTCTTACCCTGGACGGTAAACATAAAACTGGACCTGCTTTGACTGAGGAACACCGCCCTGTCGCCACTGAGCAGTTAACTTGACGAGGTAGATTCCGTCGAGAAGGGTATTATCGGGTTCCGTCAATTCGGCTGCCGTGGTTTTTTGGACGACCTTTATGCCTCCGTAATTGCTGTCGGCTTTGAATTCCTTGGAATCATCGGGTACACCTTGCGTAGCCTGAATTTCTGCCATGCGATTCGACAAAATCTGTCGCACGACGCCTTCTTCGGCGTTAATCGTGCTCGCATTGAGACAATTCTCGACCGCGTGTCCAAGCGCGATGACGCCGAGCGCGAAAATCGTGATGCCCAGGAGAACCTCGTAGAGCGCAAAGGCGCCATGAAACTCTCGAACTTCGCTTGGGTTAGCGGACCGCATAACTCGTAATCTCTGGCCGTCCCGTTAGCGGCGAGTAATTCGCCGTCCATGAACCGGCGGGACCTTGAAAGCGGACGATTGCCGGTTCGCACGCCCCCGATGGCCAGAAAATCCATTCAGCCGGATATTTTTCCGTCAATGCCACCGGCAATGAGACCTTTAACGTGCTTCCCCTGCTGGGACGAAACTCAGCTTTTGCCTTAGCTTCTTCATCTTGTGCAAAAGCTTCCGGACGTACCACAACATTGTTCTTGCCCCAAACAATCAAGTAAGGGCGACGCTCGGTAACGCTTCGCTCCTGCGCCTGACGCACAAGATTGTTGAACTCATCCAGCGATTGCTTCAGCCTCCTGTTCGCGATCACGCCGGTAAAGCTGGGCACTGCCAGCACAAGCAATAACAGCAGTATGAAGATGGCGAGAGCAATCTCGATCAACGTAAAACCCCGGGCTCGTTGCACCGCCGGAAATTACTCGTTTCACCGCAAATCACAACAGCGCCCGCGGAAGGCATTTCGGTCGGCGCGACCAAATGAGACGGCGGCGCGGCAGGGGGAGGATCAATTATTTACTCCCGACCAGGGGCGTAACCGTGAACCGCAGTAAATGCGATCGTTTGCGTCCACCAAGCAGGATCGGCACAATAGCCGAGTAAAGTGTCAACCAGTGCGTTGTTAAGCTTGCCCGAACTCGTCAAGTCCTGACGGACTTCTCCGATCGTCTGTGTCCAATAATCTGCCCACAAACTCGTCCCGTTGTAAATTGCAGTTTCTGCGGTGCCACCGATTTTCTCGATACCCAGGGCCGCCAATCTTGGTGCAAGAGTGCGACCGACTTGATAATCGATTCCGTGGTCGCGCGACCAAGCAAGCCAACCACTCCAGAACGCACGCACTTCCGGCGGCTCGGCGATCGTGACCGGAAGGAAATCCGGTTCAATCAAGAGGATGGCGCCTCCAGGCCGCAAGCTTGCAATTAGATTCGCGATCGCCTTCTCGGCGTCGGCAACATGATGAAGCACCGCACGAGCAGTTACAAGATCGAAACCGCCGGGTTCCACGGGCTGTGCCATGATATCCGCCTGGAGAAACTCCAAATTCGGCAAATGCACGTCGACGAGCGAGAGATCGAGATCGACGGCTATGGCTCGTCCATCCGGAGCGACTTGCCGCGCAAGCCACGCGGAAATTGAGCCGTTGCCGCAGCCGACTTCCAGCGTTCTTGCCCCTGATTTAACGACATCAAGCGATTGAAGATACCGGCGGTGCATGGGATCAAGTAATTCCGACATCAACGCGAGGCGCTTCCCCTCGCCTTTCAAATGGTGACCCAGAACATATTCCGGCATGCGGCGTTCACCGTAATTTGCCGAGCTGTAAACGGCAAATGATTGGCTGAACCCGATTACGTGCCGCAATCAGCCGCTAAAAAAAAGCAATCAATCGACAGCAGGCGCATTTGGTATGTGATAAACTTTGAGACGAAATGAAGCCTGCTTTGCGCATCGGCATCGTCGTGGCTGCGCTTTGTGTGGTGGCGATGCTTGTATGGCAAGGAGTTACCGCACACGGCGCACCTGATCCAACGCGGCCCGACACCAGCCCGACGGTGGCATTTTTGGACATTGGCATTCTTGTCTTTCGCGAGGGCTTGGAATGTATTCTTGTTCTGGCAGCGATTACAGCCAGCATGACAGGTGCCAAACGCGCCCATCGCCGGCCAGTCGCGCTCGGCGCGGCCTTTGCCTTTAATGCCACTTTGATCACGTGGTTAATCGCGGTGCGGATCGTTGGTTCGCTCAGCGACAATATGTCGGCACTCGATTTGCAGGCCGCTACCGGGTTGCTGGCAGTCATCGTGTTGCTCGTCATCATGAACTGGTTCTTTCACAAAATTTATTGGGGAGGCTGGATTCGCGCCCACAATCGCCGTCGCAAGGCATTACTCGAGAATGCGCGCGCTGCCGAAATCTCCCAGGGGCGTCTCTGGTTTGGATTGGTCCTGCTTGGATTCACCTCCCTGTATCGCGAAGGATTTGAAGTCGTGCTTTTTTTGCAAAGCTATCATCTGCGACTCGGCGGCGCCGTGGTACTGAAAGGCGCGCTGTTAGGCATTGTTCTGACGGGGATGGTGGCGGTATTGACCTTCGTTCTTCAGCAGCGGCTCCCTTATAGGAAAATGCTAATCACTACCGGCATTCTCCTCGGAGTGGTCTTGCTTGTAATGGTGGGCGAGCAAACGCAGGAAATGCAGCTGGCCCATTGGATTTCCACCACTGAAATCACGTCGTTAAAAAACTATATGCCGCCTTGGATGGGACTCTGGTTCGCCGTGTTCCCTACGGTCGAGACTCTCGTTGCTCAATTTATCGCGGCCGTATTGGTAATTGGCTCGTATTACGCCGCGCGGCATTTTGGCGGCGGCGAACCGGGTGGAACCGCGTTGGAAACTCCGACCGCTAGAATGGCAGCGATCAACGCTTAACAAAGATTCTGAAGGGCGTTGGGAAAAGTCAGTGTCGACGCTTCGTACGTGCAATTCCAGTTGAACGAAGTCGCAGGCTTTCCACCTTAGGCGGATGATTACGCCTGGTTGCCGTTTTCTTTGGCTGGTTCAAATCATTTTCGCTATTTCTGTATTCGTCTTTTCATCTTTTGCCCAACCCACTCCATCCCCTACTCCTGCTCCCCTTGGAAGCATCGATGAAAAATTGTTCAGTGGAATGCAGTGGCGACAGATTGGACCGTTTCGCGGCGGGCGCGCCTTAACAATTGAAGGGGTGCCGGGCGAGCCGGACACTTATTATTTTGGCGCCGTTGCAGGGGGAGTTTGGAAAACGATTGATGGCGGCGCGAACTGGACTCCCCTCTTCGATAAGCAGGCGATTTCATCGATCGGAGCGATAGCTATTGCGCCATCAGATCACAACGTGATTTATGCAGGGACGGGCGAAGCGGCCATACGCGGTAATACCACCTACGGCACCGGAGTTTTCAAATCCGTCGACGGCGGCAAGACATGGCAGCATGTCGGGTTAAAAGATAGCCGTCAAATCGGCGCACTAATCGTCGATCCAAGAGATGAGAATGTCGTTCTGGTGGCGGCTCTTGGTCACGCGTTTGGTCCAAACGCTGAGCGCGGAATATTCCGCACTGCGGACGGTGGAAAAACGTGGACGAAAGTTTTGTCTAAAGATGAAAACACCGGCGGGATCGATGTCGTTTTTGATCCGCACAATCCGAACATTGTTTTCGCTTCGCTTTGGCAGGCTCGACGGCAGCCGTGGTTTTTTTCCAGCGGCGGTCCAGGAAGTGGGCTCTACCGATCTGAAGATAATGGCGTTACCTGGAAACGTCTCGAGGGCAATGGCCTGCCGGAAGGAATCCTCGGTAAGATCGGCATCGCGGTTTCCGGTGCCGATTCGAACCGCGTTTATGCGATCATCGAGGCGAAAGATGGCGGCCTTTATCGTTCCGATGACGCCGGACAACATTGGACCCGTGTAAATGATGACGGCCGCTTTCGGCAGCGCGCCTGGTATTTCAGCAAAGTTTATGCTGACCCGAAATCCGCTGACACAGTTTATCTTTTGAACACCGGGTTGTTTCGTTCGGTTGATGGCGGAAAAACTTTTAATTTGTTGCCTGCGCGTCACGGCGATCACCACGGACTTTGGATCGATCCGCAAAATCCTAATCGGATCGCGAACGCCAATGACGGTGGCGTGAGTATCTCACTCAACAGCGGAAAAACGTGGACGACACAAAACAACCAGCCAACCGCGCAGTTTTACCACGTTTCCGTGGACAATGCTTTCCCTTACCACATTTACGGCGCGCAACAGGACAATACGAGTGTTGGTATTGCAAGCCGGACAGATTGGGGTGCAATCGGGGCAGCAGATTGGTTCGTAGTCGGCGGCGGCGAATGCGGCTTCGCTCTGGCCGACCCGCGCGACTGGCACATCATCTATTCAAACTACGAAAACTCAATCGATCGTTACGACAAGACCAAGGAAGAAATTCAGGACGTTAGCGTCTTGCCTGTTGATAATTCCGGTCACGGCGCGGCCGATATTATTCATCGTTTTCAGTGGGTGACGCCACTGACTCTTTCTCCACATAATCCCGAGGTTTTGTATACGGGAGCGGAGTGCGTTTTCAAATCGACCGATCACGGACAGAGCTGGGCACAGATCAGCGGTGACCTGACGCGCAACGATAAATCGAAACAACAGCCAAGCGGCGGACCGCTGACTAATGACATTACTTCCGTTGAATATTACGACACTGTGTTTGCTCTCGCTGAGTCGCCGGTAAAAAAAGGAACGCTCTGGGCCGGCACAGATGATGGACTTGTCCATGTCACGACCGACGACGGGCAGCATTGGTCGAATGTCACGCCGAAGATGCCCGAGTGGAGCACCGTCAGCCTCATCGATCCGTCGCCGCACGATGCCAACACTGCATATGTCGCTGTGGATCGGCATAAACTCGACGACTTCAAGCCGTACATTTTCAAAACGACCGACCTAGGAAAAAGCTGGAGCGCGATTGTGTCCGGAATTCCCGAGAGCGCGTACGTCCATGCGGTGCGCGAAGATCCTAGAAAACGCGGACTACTGTACGCGGGCACAGAGCTCGGAGTCTTCGTTTCATTTGATGATGGCGCGCATTGGCAGCCGCTCCAGTTGAACCTGCCCGTGTCACCGATTCACGATCTGATTGTAAAGGATGACGATCTGATCGCGGCGACTCACGGCCGTTCGTTCTGGGTATTGGATGACATGACGCCGCTGCGCCAGTTGAGCGCGCGATCTGCGCAAGGAGATGTGATTCTTTATCAACCGCAAAACGCAGTGCGTTTGCATTATCCGGAGGAATTCGACAAGCGCCAGCCAGTCGGCGATAACCCGCCGTCGGGCGCGATCATTAATTATTATTTCAAGGCTGCGCCGAAAGACGAAGTCTCGCTCGAGATTCTGGATGCTTCAGGCAAAGTCGTCAGGCATCTTTCCAGCAAAGAGAAAAAACAAGGCGAACAGCCGCCGGAATGGCCGGATCGCGTTGAACGACCAAAAACAATCCCCGCAAATCAAGGGATGAACCGCTTCGCCTGGGACCTGCGCTACGAGGATCCCATTCAGATACCCGGTGCCTTCTACTCCGGCGTCGGACCGAGAGGACCGCTCGCTCCGTCTGGTGATTATCAAGTGAAACTAACTGTCGGCGGCAAGTCGCAAACTGCGCCGTTGCATCTGGCGATTGATCCAAGGACCAAGGGCGCGGAGGGCGCCGTGCAAAAGCAATTTGCTCTGGCGACACAGGTGAATGATTCGATGTCGCGATTGCATCAAGCCGTCAACGAAGTCCGCGACCTCAGGTCGCAGATTCAAACCTTGCACAAACGTTTCGGTGACGATCCCAAATTAAAACCAGGACTCGCGGCAGCAGACGATCTTGATCACAAAATGTCAGAGATCGAACAGAAACTTATTCAAGTGAACATGAAAGGCTCCGAAGGAAACCTGGCCTTCCCCGATATGCTGAACGAACGTTTTGAAACATTCAGTCACACAATCGAGTCTGGTGACACAGAGCCGACCCAGGGACAGCTGAACGTTTTCCAAATGTTGAGCAACCAATTGGAAGAGCAGTTAAAGAAATGGGCGGAGTTAAAAGCCGAAGCTGTGCCGAAAGTGAGCGAACTAATCAAGCAAGCTAGCTTACCCGCGCTGATTATTAGCCCTCCGAAGAAAGGTGGATAGTAATTGGAGGGCGGAGCTCCCGCGACGCCTGAGGCGCACGGGACTTCGCCCCTCCATTTGACCTTGCATGAACTGCGCGCCCAGATGATGAGAATCGATAGAGCGGTCGTACTCGCAGCCGGGCGCGGCACCCGCATGCGCGAACTGACTAATGACGTTCCAAAGCCGATGATCGAAGTGCGCGGCAAGCCGGTTTTGCAGCATATTGTACAAGGATTGCGTGATGCCGGAGTGTGCAGATTTCTGATTATCGTCGGTTATCATGCCGAAACAGTGCGGAATTTTTTCGGGGATGGCCGGCATCACAACGTCGCCATCGAATACGCGACACAAACCGTGCGCGACGGCACGGGCCGCGTTGTCAATCTTGCCCGCGACTTCATTGGCGGGTCGGCGTTCGTCTTGAGCTACGGCGACATTTTGATCGGCCAGGAAAATTACAAACGCGTAGTCGATCTTTCGGATGATGTGGAAGCCGTAATCACGGTTACGCGCGGCGAAGACGTCAGTAAAGGCGGCGCGGTTTTTGTGAACGAGCAAATGGAGCTGGTCGATCTTCGCGAAAAACCAAAGCCAGGCGAACCGTCGAGCCCCTGGTATAACGCTGGTCTCTACGCATTTCGGCCGAGCATTTTCGAATTCACCGAAAAGGTAATGCCGTCACCGCGCGGCGAGTACGAACTCACAGACGCAATCCGCGATCTTGCGCATTCGGGCAGGAAAGTAAGAGCACTCGAGCTAACCGGTGAATGGGCGGATGTCCGCGATCCTGAAATTCTAGGGAAGCTAAATTCCAAATGGTAGGGCAGGCGCTCCGCCTGCCGCAAATCTGCAACCGAAGCGGTTGCCTACAATCGAATAATCGATCTCAACGCGTCTGTTCGGCCGTCTCCTCAGAAGGCTCTTCACCTATTTCTTCTTCAATTTCACGGCGCCAGTCGCGCGAAAGCCAGGGCCGCAGAAATCCATACAGTAAATAAGCCAGGAACAAAACTGCCGGCATCCACTCATAATTCAGCACGGTGAAAATGAGAACAAGAATGATCACAAGAAAGCGTGGGATCGATTTCTTCGTCTTCCAATTCACCGCCTTAAAGCTCGGATATTGAAACCGGCTGAACATCATGAAGGAAAGAAAAAGCAGTAACGGCGGCAGAACGAAGCGCCAGTTACCAAGGTGATGTTCGCCTTCGGCGAGCCAAAGGAGGAACAGCGTGATCGAAGCAATAAGACCGGCTGCCGCTGGAATGGGAAAACCCGTGAAAGTGTTTTGATGAGTGGCTCCGTTGTGCTTGGCTGCCGCGGAATTAAAACGGGCAAGGCGCAACGCTCCGCAGGTTAGGTAAATAAACGCAATGATCCAAGATGCACGTGCAAACTCCTGTAATACGACACGGTACACCATCAGCGCCGGGGCAAGTCCGAATGACACAATATCGGCAAGCGAATCGAACTCACGGCCGAACGGACTCTCGTGTCCGCCCAAACGAGCAAGGCGACCATCCAGAAAATCAAATACGAACGCGCCGAGAACACACCAGATAGCTGTGTGAAAAAGATCACTGGCTGCATCGGGATTCGATGCCTGTAGCAACGCGCCCTCAAGAATTTTGAGCGTCGCCGTGAACCCGCAAAACAGATTACCCGCCGTCATTAGATTTGGCAGGAGATAAATTTTAGATGGTTGTTCGTTCATCAGTCGGGCAGACGCGCGATGACTGTCGATCCTCCGGAAACGTGATCGCCTGTTTTCACTAGGACTTCAGCTTCGAGCGGTAAGTATAATTCCGTCCGCGAACCGAAGCGAATCATCCCGAACCGTTCTCCCTTTTTCAATTCATCTCCAACATTTGCCCAGGCCACAATGCGCCTGGCAATCGCGCCGGTCAGCTGCCTAACGACAATCATTCCTCGCGAATTTTCGAACGCCCATGTCATCGCTTCATTTTTCTCCGGGGACTCTGGATCGCGAGCATCGAGGCAGAGACCCTTGTGATGCTTACGATAAACAATGCGTCCAGCGATTGGAGCTCGATTCGTGTGAACGTCGAAAATTGACAGGAAAATTCCAACGCGCCGCGTTTTTGTTTTTAGAACTTCCTTCTCATCGAGTTCAACGATGTCGCTGACCCTGCCGTCGGCCGGAGCGACGACTAGATTCGGATCTGCGGGCACAGGACGATTGGGGTCGCGGAAAAAGGCAACTGTAAAAAGAAAAAGCGACAGAAAAATGAGCGACAACCACGCCGAAATAAACCACGTTGCCACGGCGGCCAAAGCCAAAATCAGAAGAATCCAGCGTGCTTCGAGGAGGGTTTGCGCGCGCATCACAGAACCGCATTTTCCGGGTTTAAAATCACATGGTCAAGCAGCGAGAAAAAAGCCCCCGGAACCAGTACTACCGTCAGCTCCTGGCGCATACAATATCTTGAGTTTAGGCTTAGTCTTTGACCCAATCCCTAGCGCAAGCAATCCTGAATTACCCACGAGATATTAGTTGTTCATCGGGACATTTTGGATATCATCTTATGAGGCTCTTTCGGCCTTAATCTATGCTAAAAACCCAAGAAGAAATTCCGGTCGAAAAATCGTCTGGCCGGGGATCGACTGGAATTGGCGCGGCACAAAAGTACGACGCCGCGCAAATCGACAAATTGGAAGGCCTCGAGGCGGTTCGAAAACGGCCTGGAATGTTTATTGGCGATCCTGATGAGCGAGGTCTGCACCATTTGGTTTTTGAGGTTTTGGATAATTCGATCGACGAACATCTCGCCGGATTTTGCACAAAAATAGAAGTGAGCGTCCACGTCGATGGATCGCTGTCGGTGCGCGACAATGGCCGTGGAATTCCCGTAGATATTCATCCCAAATGGAAAATGCCGGCGATCGAGTTGGTGCTAACAAATCTGCACGCCGGCGGAAAATTTGGACAAGGCGCCTACAAATATTCGGGCGGGTTGCACGGCGTAGGCGCGAAATGCACGAACGCGCTTTCGGAATGGTTCAAGGCGGAAGTGTCGCGCGACGGCAAGGTCTACCACATGGCTTTCGCCAAGGGCAAGACGACGGACAAACTGACTGTCATCGGCGAGGTCAAAAACAAAAAGACCACCGGCACACTGATCACGTTTCTTCCCGACCCGACGATTTTCACCATCACGACAGAGTTCAAATTCGAGCGTCTCGCAACGCGGTTGCGCGAACTGGCGTTTCTCAATCCCGGTCTGGAAATCACGCTTACGGATGAGCGCACCGACCCGGCCAAGACAGAAAAGTTTCTCTACAAACACGGCATCGAAGAATTTGTAAAGCAGCTCGGCGAGAACAAACAGGTCCTTCATCCGAAGCCGATCGTCATCTCGCGACAGCGCGATGAAGTGTTTCTCGATGTGGTACTGCAATACAACGACAGCTACAACGACCAGATTTTACCCTTCGCCAACTCAATCCCGAATCCGGATGGTGGCACGCATTTGACTGGCTTCCGCACAGCGCTCACCAAGGCCGTCAATCAGTACGCGAGATCAAGCAATTTTCTCAAAGAGAAGGACCCTTCGATCTCCGGAGACGATGTGCGCGAAGGATTGATTTGTGTGCTCAGCGTCAAGTTGCCCAATCCGCGCTTCGAATCGCAGACCAAGGTGAAGCTCGTCAACACCGAGATCGACGGGATCGTAAACTCAGTCGTCTACGACGGGTTGATGACTTTTTTTGATAAGAACCCGCCGGTCGCGCGACGCATTTTCGACAAGGTGCTCACGGCAGCGCGGGCGCGGGAAGCGGCTCGAAAAGCCAGGGAAACAATTCGCAAGGGCGCTCTCACCGGCGGCGGATTGCCAGGGAAATTGGCTGACTGCTCCGAGCGCGATCCGGAACTGACTGAGCTTTACATCGTCGAAGGCGATTCAGCGGGCGGCTCCGCCAAACAGGGACGCGACCGGCGTTATCAAGCCATTCTGCCGATTCGCGGAAAATTGATAAATGTGGAAAAAGCGCGCGAAGATCAGTTCCTAAAGAACAATGAGATCCAGTCGATGATTACGGCTATCGGCGCCGGAATCGGCAAATCCAAAGAGGATGGCAACGGCAAAGACGAAGGGCGTTTCGATATCACCAAGCTTCGCTACGGCCGGATTATTATTATGACAGACGCGGACGTCGATGGATCGCACATTCGCACTCTGTTGCTTACTTTCTTCTTCCGGCAAATGACCGAGCTGGTACGTGCGGGCAGGATTTACATCGCGCAACCGCCCCTTTATCAAATCAAGCGAAAGAAACGCGAAGAATATGTCGATGACGATGCCCGGCTAAACAAAATCCTGATTTCACTCGGCGCAGAGGACGTTCGATTGAGAAATCTGGCCGATGACAAAGAAATTCCGGCGACACAACTGAAAGACATTCTGGAATCACTCGAGAAACTTGCGAAGTTAAGCGAAGCAGTGCGCCGCCACGGCGGTGATTTCGAAACTTATCTTGCTGAACGAAACGCGAAGTCGGGCAAGCTTCCAACGCATCTGGTGAAAGTGCGCGAGGGAAACGAAGAAAGCGTGCGTTATTTTCACGACGAGAAAGAGGTCCGCAAATTTCATCAAGAGAATCTGGACCTGAATCTGTTCGACACCGAGCTTGGCCAGGAATTGCTTCCGCTGAGCGAAGCGCCAGTGCGGACAGACGGGAGTCGCAGACGCGGCAGACTGGTGGAGCTGCACGAATCGGCTGCGATCGAAAAAATTATAGCCGAATTGGCCCGCAAAGGTTTGAAAGTCGCCCATTACGCGACCAGTGATCAGCCGATCTTTGAATTGAGCGAAGGCGAAGGCGAAAAAGCGGTTTTGCATCCGCTGTTTTCAATTCCGGAAATCCTGGAGAAGATTTTGGAGATTGGCCGCCGCGGAGTGCAGATCAAGCGTTTCAAAGGTCTCGGTGAAATGAACGCCAAAGAATTGTTCGAGACCACGATGAATCCGGAGAAACGCAAACTCCTGAAGGTGGACCTGAACGACGATAACGCCGTCGATGCCGATAAAATGTTCACGATTCTGATGGGTGATGTCGTCGAGCCGCGCCGGCAATTCATCGAAGACAACGCGCTGAATGTGCGCAATCTCGACGTGTAAATTCCAAGATGGGAGGCCTGTTTCACAAACTACGCCATCCGCGACGCTGTTACGTTGTCTGCACAATTCCGCGTTCGGGTAGCAATTTACTGACAGATGGCTTGCGCGCCACGCGCCAGGCGGGCATGCCGAAACAGTTCTTCCTCCCAAAGTCCGAAGGCCGCTACGGTGCCGAGCTCGGACTGGATCCAAATGTTGATTATCCGGGCTACGTGCGCGGCATCGTCGACACGAAGACGACCCGCAATGAGGTGTTTGGCTTTAAACTAATGAGCTGGTATCTGGACGATTTCCTTGCCCGACTGCGAGCTACTCATGCTTTTGGCGACGCAGCGACGAATGATCTCACTATGTTGCGAAATGCCTTCCCACGCCTTCGCTTTGTGCACATCGTTCGGCGCCACAAATTGCGGCAAGCATTGTCGACAGCTCGAGCTCTTCAGACCGGTCTTTGGAAAGTGCAGGAGGGAAAAACCGCCTTACGAGAGCCGCAATTCGATGCGCAGTTGATCGAGCAGTCTCTAAAAGAGGCCGAGCGACAGGAAAATATCTGGCACACATTTTTTCACCGAATCGGCATTGCTCCCTTCCAGGTCGAGTACGAAGAACTATGCCGGGATTATGAGGCAACCATCCGCTGTGCGCTGGATTTCTTGAAAATTTCGCTGCCGCGCGACGCTCGGATTGGTCCTCCCGTCACGATCAGACAGGCTGACGAAATTTCCCGAATTTGGGAAGAGCGCTTCCTTACCGAGCATCCTTCCGCGTACTTGCCAGCGCATGGATAAATCCAAACGTCATGCTTAATCCAAACGAGAAAATTGAACCGATAAATGTAGCCGAAGAAGTATCGAGGTCCTTTCTCGATTACTCGATGTCGGTCATTATTTCGCGTGCGTTGCCGGACGCGCGCGACGGACTCAAGCCATCGCAGCGCAGAATTCTCTACGCGATGCACGATCTCTCTCTTTTTCCGGGACGACAGCATCGCAAATGCGCGAAGATTTGCGGTGACACCAGCGGAAATTATCACCCGCACGGCGAAGCGGTGATCTATCCTACGCTTGTCCACATGGCCCAGCCGTGGGCGATGCGTGAAACGCTCGTCAACGGTCAGGGTAACTTCGGCTCCGTCGAAGGCGATCCCCCGGCGGCGATGCGTTACACCGAAGCGCGAATGACACATCTGGGCGCCGCGCTGATGACCGACATGGATAAGGACACGGTCGATTTCGTCCCAAATTATGACGAAACACGCACCGAGCCGACGGTTTTCCCAGCTGCCTTTCCAAATCTGCTCGTGAATGGCGGAACCGGCATCGCCGTGGGCATGGCGACCAATATTCCGCCGCACAATCTCAGCGAAGCGATTGATGGAATCTGTGCGCAAATCGACGATCCAGAAATCACGCTCGAGGAGCTGATGAAACACGTAAAAGGGCCGGACTTCCCGACTGGCTGCGTCATCTGCGGCGTGTCGGGACTCAAACAATATCTTGAGACCGGGCGAGGCAGTATGAAGGTGCGCGGCAAGGCCGGCATCGAAGAGCTCAAAGCCGGCAGAGAACAAATCGTCATCACTGAAATTCCATATAACGTCAATCGCGCAACCCTGGTCGAACGCATCGCGTCGCTGGTGAACGAAAAAGTGCTCGCAGACATTAGCGCGGTTCGTGACGAGTCCGATGAAAATACGCGGGTCGTTATCGAACTGAAGCGCGACGGCAATCCAAAGGTCGTGATCAACAATCTCTACAAGCACACAGCGATGGAGAGCTCCTTCGCGGTGATCATGCTGGCGATTGATCACGGGCGGCCCAAACTGCTTTCACTCAAAGAAGCAAACGCCTGCTATATCGAGCACCGGCGCGAGGTCGTACTTCGCCGAACCCGCTTCGAATTGCGTAAAGCCGAAGAGCGCGCCGAAACGCTCGAGGGTTACCTCATTGCGCTCGCTAATCTCGACGAATTTCTCCGCATCATCCGCGGATCGGCCAGTCGCGATGAAGCCCGAGTAAAATTGCTGGCCTTCGAATTCACCAAGCGTCAGGTGGAGCAAATCGGCATATTGATTCGCAGTGAGGCCCGCCTGACAAATGGCCGCTACGCCTTCGGCGAACATCAGGCTGATGAAATCCTTAATCTTCGGCTGTATCAGCTCACGGGGCTCGAGCGAGAAAAGATCGACAAGGAGTACAAGGAACTACTCGAATCTATCAAAGACCTTCGCGACATCCTGGCCAAAGAGCAGCGTGTCTTCACGATTATCAAAAAAGAGCTCCGGGAAATTCGCGATAAATACGGCTCGCCGCGCCTGACGGAAATCGTTCCCGATCAAGCGGAGATCAACATGGAAGATCTCATCGCGAACGAGGGTTGCATCATCAGCATCACCCATGGCGGTTTCATCAAACGCACGGCTGTGAGCGCGTTTCGTGCGCAGCGGCGCGGAGGCAAGGGCGTAATCGGCATGCAAACGCGCGAAGGCGCTACCGAAGAAGAGGAAGGCGATTTCGTGGAGCATCTTTTCACCGCGACCACGCACGATTACCTGATGTTTTTCACCGCGACGGGACGCGCGTATGTGGAAAAAGTTTACGAAATTCCCGAGATGGGCCGCGCCGCCAAGGGCCGCTCGATCGCCAATATTCTCGAGCTCAAGCCCGATGAAAAAATCGCCGCGACGATCCGGATTCAGTCAAAAACATCCGGCACGGGACCGAGCGCTGTCGATCAGACCTGGGATGAAAATCTCCACATCGTGTTCGCCACGCAGTCCGGCATCGTTAAAAAATCGAACCTTTCCGATTACGCGAATGTCCGCCGCGGCGGCATCATCGCCATTCAGGTCGAGGAAGGTGACCGATTAATTGATGCGAAACTAACGAATGGCAATAACGAGATCGTGCTCATCACCAAGGATGGAATGAGCTTACGATTTCACGAAGAACAACTGCGCGATCAAGGCCGCAACACGGTCGGCGTTTGGGGCATTCGCCCCGAAAAAGACGATCACGTCGTGGCCACCGCCATTGTCGATCCAAACGCGATGCTGCTGGTGGCCGGCGAAAATGGAATCGGCAAACGCACGCCGTTCGATGATTATCGGCGGCAATCACGTGGCGGCAAAGGCATTATCACCATGAAAACCGGTGAGAAAACCGGTGATGTGGTTGGCGCGCTTACCGTCCGCGAGAGTGATGAGATGATGCTCATCACCAACAAGGGCCAGATGGTGCGTACGCGGGTCAAAGAAATTCGCGAAACTGGCCGAAATACGATGGGCGTAAAACTGATGGATCTCCGAAACGGCGAAAAGCTTCAGGCGATCGCGCCGGTCGTTAGCCAAGCCGAGGAAGAAGCGCAAACCGCGGAGGCGTCCGCGGAGAAATCGTAGAGCTAGCCGATAGAAAGCGGCGGCGGGGCACCGCCGCATTCCACGAAGATAACCGCGTAGTACACGCTGATAAAACGCGACCGGGTTGCGGAGTGGCGGCGCTGGCTTCTACCGATCAGTAGCCGCCACCCATGTGCGTGGTAGTTGTCGTTGTTTGCGACGTCGGCGGCTGCACCGGCGTTGTGACCGTAGTCTGGCGGGTTGTGGTGGTAGTCGCCTCAGGCTCGCTGGCACAAGACACCAGCATCAAGACGAAAACGGAAAGCGCCGAACCAAGGATGATTGCTCTTTTCATAAGCATATATTGTTTCTTCAACAAACAATTCGTCGCAAATCGCTTCGCCAGACGTATTAAAGCAAAGAATTCTTTTTAAATCTCGACCTTTGCGCGCTGCTTCTTTAGCTCACCGCGTTTCCGCTTCGATTCGAGAATTTTCCTTTTGAGCGCACCTGGCCTCGGCGATTTTCTTCGCCGCTCTTTTTCGCGCTTCGCGATTTCAGCAATACGCTTTTCTGCTCGAGCGCTCTCGATCGCGTCGAGCAGTCGTTCGCGCGCCAGCTTGCGGTTCACCGCTTGCGAGCGCGAAGTTTGCACTGTCACGCTGATGCCACTCGGCCTGTGACGCAGCGTCACAGCGGTTGCAACTTTATTTACGTTTTGACCGCCCGGCCCGCTCGATCGCGCAAAGGTTTCCTCAAAGTCGGAATCCCGAATGTCGAGGCGTTCCATTCGCTCGGCTAGCGCGTCTTTCGACATTACTCCACCACTCCGCTACTCCGCCTTAACTTCTGGAATGTTCTCTCGTCCGTAGCGAAGGACGCGCGCCATCCAGATCAATTCATTCAGGAATTTGTCGAGTCGCTGCACGTAACTTTGATCGAGCAAATTCCCCTGCTCATCGAAAAGCTTTTGCACGTTTCCAAAATTCACATCCCAAAAGATTGTTACCAGGCCTAGCTCGCGCATGACTGGCAGCAGCGCCTCGATCACTCGTGCGCCGCCAAACGGTCCCGCCGAGACTCCGCAGATCCCCACGGCTTTGTGAATGTACTCCTCGAGATTCATGTCGAGGGCGTGCTTCAGAAGGCCGGGATAACCATGATTGTATTCCGGAGTTACTATAATGAGTCCGTCGCAACGCTGGATAGTCGCTGAGAATTTTGGGTCTTTTATTTGCTCGCCCGCGTCGTCGAGTTTCATAGGAAGCTTGCACACGTCGACCAGCTCGGTCTCGATGTCCGCACGCTTCTTTGCTTGCTCAAAAACAAAGCGCGCGACATTCTCGCTCTTTCTTCCCCGGCGAGCCGTCCCGAGAATCACCGGAATAAAAAGTGGGCGTTCCATTTCTTAATCGTAGTTGGTAATTCGTAATTCGTGAATCGTTTTCCAATGCAACGGTTCAACGATTTAACGATTCAGGCTTGCCGGTGTCCTATGCGCCAGCGTATCCTTGTCGGAAATCTGATAGTTTCTGATAACGCGTTGCCTCGCCAATATTTTTTTGGTGCAACCAGTTCTGGAATAACTCAGCGCATTGTGGTAGCGGGTCGCGCGGGATTGCCACCCCGCACTTATGAAACATCGAATTTCTATTTCTTCACTTGTTGTTGCTGGTTGGTGGTGTGCGGTTCTTCCGATGAACGCGCAGGTCGCTGTTACCCAGGGGCACAGCAACCTTTCCCGTGATGGGGTTTACATCGATTCGACCTTTACGCCTTCTGCCGCCGCTAGCGTCACGCGCGACCTCAACTTCAACGGCACAATTTCAGGGAACGTTTACGCTCAGCCCCTTTACATCGAGAACGGCCCCGGCGGCGCCGCGATGGTTATCGTCGTCACTGAATCGAATAACATTTATGCGCTCAATGCTACTACTGGCACAGTGATTTGGCAGCGCAATGTGGGCCCGCCCGTCAGCTCAGGTCTTCCGTGCGGTAACATTAGTCCGCTCGGCATTACCGGCACACCCGTTGTCGATCTCGCCTCCCGGTCAGTTCTCCTCGATGCCATGATCGATGGCGCGACGAAAAAGCATTTCATTTATTCCTTGAACGTGGACACGGGCGCCATCAATCCCGGCTGGCCGGTGGATGTGAACGCCAGGGCGATGTACAACGGCGTGGCCTTCACTTCGCTAGTCCAGAACCAGCGGGCGGCACTCGGACTCGTCAACGGCATCGTTTACGTGCCGTATTCCGGACACTGGGGCGATTGTGGCACGTATCATGGGTGGGTTGTTGGCGTGCAAATCGACAATCCTTCCAGTGTCGCGGCTTGGGCGACAACAGCAATCGGTGGCGGCATTTGGGGCCATGGCGGTGTTGCCAGTGACGGCAATAACATGTTCGTGGTAACCGGAAATACTTTCAACACTGCAGGTAACTGGAGCGGTGGCGAAGCGATTATTCGTTTGCAAGCTGGGCCGATCTTTAGTGGCAACCCGACTGATTACTGGGCACCTACTAATTGGCTCTCACTTGATAATGGCGATATTGACCTGGGGGGGTGCGGCGCAGTGCTCATCGATGTACCCGACGCGACGCCCTCGCAGCTGGCGCTCGCGTTGGGCAAAGATGGCAATGCCTATTTATTAAATCGTAATAATCTCGGCGGCATTACCACACCGGTAGCATCCGCGAACGTGGGTGTAGGAATCAGAGGTCAATCTGCTGCCAGTTATAGCGCTCGCAACGGAAAATACTTTGTTCTTCGCGCCGGCAGCAGCGCGATTTCGGCTTATAAAATTACTGCAACAAATCCGCCAACCATAGTACCTGCTTGGAGCGTGAGCCAGAGCGGCCAGGGGTCGCCATGGGTTACAACTACTGATGGGACGAATAATGCGATTGTGTGGGTGGTCGGCTCCGAAAACGGAGACCAGCGCTTGCACGCCTACAATGGCGATACAGGCGCGGTGGTTTACGCCGGCGGAGGGGCAAACGAGCTAATGGCTAATACACGCAAGTGGAACGCTGGCATCGTCGCGCGCGGTCGGATCTACTTTGCCGCCAGCAACAAAGTTTACGCTTTTGCTGTACCCGTAGGGATTCCTACACCTACACCTACACCTACACCTATCCCTACACCAACTCCTACTGCCACTCCACCTGGTAGTCTAGTGGCGGCTTACAATTTCAACGAGGGAAGCGGGACGACAGTAAACGATGCCTCCGGCCATGGCATTACTGGCAACATCTTCGGAGCGACTTGGACTACTGGGGGCAGATTTGGCAATGCGTTGAGTTTCGACGGATCGAGCAGTTATGTTGACTTGGGTAATCCCGCGCTGTTGCAGATTACCGGAAGTATGACATGGAGCGCCTGGGTGAAGTCTGCGGCCAACCCGCCGGACGACGGACAAATTGTGGCCAAGTCTAATAACCCTTCCGGATGGCAACTTAAAACGAGCCCCGACACTGGGCCGCACACTTTCGGTGTGGCAGTGGCCGACTCGAACAATAAATTTGCCCAACGTTATAGCACAACCGTTCGCTCATTGAATGTGTGGTATCACGTTGCGGGAGTCTACAATGCTGCCGCCCCGACCTTGGATATCTACGTGAACGGAGTGCGGGACAATGGTGTGCTGACAGGCACGATCCCGGCGTCACAGATAAACTCCGCGGTTAATGTGAATATTGGGCGACGCAGCGGCGGGTATTATTTTAACGGGATCATTGATGAGGTGCGCATCTATAGCCGGGCACTGAGCCAAGCGGAAATTCAGGCCGACATGAATACACCCATTGGAAGTCCACCACCTACACCTACACCTACACCTACGGCAACGGCAACACCGACGCCTACCGCGACTCCAACTGCGACAGCAACCCCAACGGCAACGCCCACAGCGACAGCAACTCCCACTGCGACACCTAATGGGCTACTTACAAACCTGTACGCTTATTACAAGCTGGACGAACCGAGCGGTGGCGCCACGGACGCTACTGGTAACGAAAGAACCCTGTCAAACTGGGGAACCGCTATCGGCACGACTGCGGGCATCATCAACACCTCTCGTGATTTCGTTGGCACCGGCGGAACAACGTTAATCCGAAACGCCAATACAACAGATTTCTTCTGTGGCGCGAATCCATTTTCATTCTCGTTTTGGGTGAAGTTCGACACGTTACCATTGTTTAATGACGTTGGTTTGTGCAACAGGTATGAACCTTACGGGCGGCGTGAGTATATTGTTTTCCTAAGTAAAGCAACCAAGAAGATCACGTTCGACATTGACGCTGGTGATGGTGTTCACGCAGCCGCGGTTGCGTGGGGAACGCCTGTATCAACAGGAACATGGTATCACGTCGCTGGCGGTTGGGATGGAGCACAAATCAAGCTATTCGTGAATGCAGGACCCTCTGTCACGGCTGCATACTCTACGCCGATGACAAACGGCGGCGATAATTTCAAGCTAGCGTATGAAGCTGAGTCTCTCAATGGCGAGATGGATGAGTTTGGTTTCTGGATCGGTCGCTGCCTTACACAAACAGAAGTAGGACAACTTTACAATAACGGCGCTGGCTTGCCCTTCACTTCATTCCGTTAAAGCAAATTTCTTCGCGTCGTATTCATTGGCGTCCCAAACAGCAGGCTTGGTCCGCTTGCAGATAGGCGCGCCGTCGATCTGATTTCCGATGCCCTGACATTCGGGAGACCGTGGTACGGCGAGCGAAACGCAATCGGCAATGCAATAGGCTACGCAAAGTTTTACAGCCGCTCACATGATGTTGTGATTCGCGTTTACGATGCAGCGGGCAATGTGATCGAAACGTACGAGCACGGGGGCGATCTCAAAGATTGGTCAGCTGCTTTGTTGGGGCGTGGCGCGGCTTTAGGGATTGTTGACCACTTGCGGCGCAGGTTTGTTCGCTTCAAGCTGTGCGTTCACTTTTTGGATTTGCGCTGCCTGTTCTTTCACAGTCGCAGTGAGCGTTGCAATTTCCTTCTTTAGTTCCTGCACCGTGCGGTGCTCTTTGAGGAACTCATTGAGCAACATGGCGTTCACTGCGTCGTAGCGCACAGTGTAGGGCTTTCCTTCTTTGTCGCGCACCACCCAAATCAGGGTTCACCTTTTCCACGTCCTCGGCAACGAGACCGAATTGCGGGATGGCCTTGGGATCGATCTTCTGGTTATAGAGAAAGGTCACCGGTTTCAGCGCAAGGATCGCTTCGCTCGACTTGTCCATTGGTTTGATATTTTGCTTGAACCCTAGCGAGGAAGTCGCAATCCCAAGTAGACTAGTGGTGGAGTCGATAGTCACTGGCACCCCAGCGCCAAGGACTATATTTTTGATAGCAGGGATAAATATTCGACCATTCGAATGGTGTCGGAGTCGCTGGCGTCACCTTCATTGCCGATATCGATATTGCACCAGAGCGTTTGGGACAAGGATTGGCTGAAGACCTTTGGCGGAGTGGACGTCCCTGAGCCGGCAGTTCGGCAGGAGTACATCCCGATTTCGTTCGTGCCACGTCAAAATCCTTTCTATGTGCGCTGCCATACAACGATGTTGAGCAGGGGCGGTTCAAGCCGGAGGCGCCGGCTGTCATCCCTTGGTTCAAGCAGGTCCATGCGGAGCCGGGTCAATCCGTGTGCAAGGATCGCTGGGTCGCCATCCGCAAAGGGAATCGAATCTGCTACGCGCAATGGGAAGATTGCGGCCCGTTTCGCACCGATCACTTCCAGTACGTTTTTCAGAATGAACGGCCGACGCCGAACGCAAGTCATGGTGCAGGTCTGAGTGTTTCTCCAGCCGTCCGCGATCGTCTCGGCCTCGCACCAACCGACGTGACGGATTGGCGATTCGTCGAAGTAAGCGATGTGACTCCCGGCCCCTGGCGTAATTACGGCGAAAACAATCCCTTTGTCATTGCGCGACACCAACTAGAGGTGAACTTCGCTGAGCAGAAAATGGCCACCAATCCGGCTGCGATGGAACCGGCACAAAGCGCTAGCCCGCCAGAGGAGAGCGTGATGTCGCCTTCTGCGGGGAAACTGGAGAAAGGCGTCGCTGAGCGGAAAATGGCCGCCAATAAAGCTGCGACGAAACCGTCGCCAGCCCGTCGCGCCTCGGCCGAAAGCTTGATTTCGGCTTCTGCGGCGAAACCAGTTACGACTTACGCCCCGCGCCCCGAGTATCCACAGGAAGCCCGTTCGCACCGCATTGCGGGCAATGGAGTTTGTGTCGTGTCGGTTGATGCGAGCGGCAGCGTGACCAACGCTTCAATGGCGCAGAGCACGGGAAGTCCGCTGCTGGATAAATCACTCCTCAGGACGGTCCGTGCGTGGAGATTCAAACCTGGAACAGTTGGGAAGGTCAGCGTTCTTGTTGAGTTCACGATGGAAGGGGACAACCGATAAATAGGCGGCCGCGCCTTTTCGGACAATTTCGGGAAAAAAACTGCGTCTAACTGCGCAATAGACGCAATCACGGTCTAACGAACGATTGCGTCTAACGTCCGTTGCAGCGCACAGTTGCGCAGTATTTACGCGGAATCATGAAATCGCGAAAGTGGGGTCGAATCCCGTTGCCCGCTCATTTTCATACGTGAAACGCCTTAAATGTGAAGGCTGAGACATAACAAGTATGCGGTAAAGAAAAACGAAATGCGGTCTTGTCCGCGTCTAATATGACTTGGTGGCAGGCCGCATGGTGATTTCTGTAATCTCGGCCCCCCTGGATAATGCGAGGGCGTTGACCACCACTTCCGCGACATCCTCTGGCTGCATGAGGATCCCTGGGTTGTATTCTCTCTGCTCGGCGGCAAAAATGCTCGCCTGCATCGGAGTTGCGGTCCGGCCTAGGAAGAGACTTAGCACCCGTACACCAGCAGGATTAACCTCTTCCCGCAGGCTGTCAGCAACCGCCTTGAGAGCATGCTTTGTGGCAGCATATTGGCTTACGTTGGCTCCTGCCCGAACCCCTGCGGTTGAGTTTAGAAAAACAATCTGCCCCTTGCGCGAGCAAATCATTGGCATGAGGGCACGGGTAAGAAGATAAGGGGCTCGCAGGTTGATCCTGTACTGATGGTCCAGTTGTTCTTCAGATGCGCACTCCAATCGCGAAAGCTTGATCACCCCAGCTCCGTGGACCAGAATGTCGATGCCCGAAAATCCATCTCTTAGCTTCCCAACCAGCGTCTCTATGTCATGTTCAATAGCGAGGTCCGCCTTATAGCAGAATGCTAAACCGGTCTCGCTTGCCTTAGCCCCTAGAACAGCCTGTAGCGTTTCGGTTCTTCGTCCCACGAGGCACACTATTGAGCCTTGGGCGGCCAGCGCCTGTGCGATAGCCTTGCCGATGCCACTGCTGGACCCTGTTATAACGGCCACCCGATTAGACAGGGAGTTCACTTTCAAGAATTCATTGCCTGCTTCTGCGCGTCCTCCGGCAAGAGGTCACGATTCACGAGAAGGATCAAGGCAAAATTTCGACCTTCGGGATTGGCACTGCCAGTCTGCATCCCCATTCGCGAACATACGACAACTGCTGAGCTATCTCATCCTTAAGATTCCACGGAAGAATCAGAATATAGTCCGGCTTTGTTTCACGGATCCTCGCCAGTTCGAAGACTGGAATATGAGTGCCCGCGAGAAACTTGCCATGTTTGTAGGGGTTGCGGTCTACCGTGTAGTCTAGAAAATCGGTCCTGATCCCGCAGTAATTGAGAAGGGTGTTCCCTTTCCCGGGCGCGCCGTAGCCTA
>DATIOX010000063.1:0-18587 GCA_035472675.1 Candidatus Dormiibacterota bacterium | reverse complement strand
ACCGTCAGAGAAAAACAAGGCTCAGGCCGCAAACCAAAACCCGCCGATTCGAAGCTCATCGACAAATCTTCGCATTGCTGAAACGGACTTCAACGGACAACTCCGAACACCATTGAAATCAGCGGCGTTGTTATGTGAAAGTGTTATGCAATCCACATCTCGTGCTCGCTCCACGAGGGAAACGGAAGGGGTGGGATTCGAACCCACGGTGGGTTTCCCCACGCTCGATTTCGAGTCGAGTGCCTTAAACCGGACTCAGCCACCCTTCCAATCGCTCGGTATTGTCCGTGTTATTTCAGGACGCGCAATTGTCGTCCTCTGAGTTTGCAATGCCAAAGCATGGCCCGAGCGTTTCGGTGATGCGATGGACATTACACTCACCGATGGTGGAATCGAGACGGTTCATTTATGAAAGGCGAACGCCTCCCCGGTTGCTCCCAAGGAACTGGACAAACTGAACCATTTGGCCGCTACCGACGTCCAGATTTGGGTGCGGGATGAATTGGCATGCGCGGGAGAGTTTGATCTAAGCCATTCTGGATAGCTGTTGCGGAACCGACGAACATTATATCGATGCGTTGGCGAAGGCGGTAGTCGGGTAGTCTGGCAATGCTTCCGGAGGCAAAAAATGTTACAATTTTAGGCTTGCCACGCCTTCACCGATGGCTGCATATTGTATGTCCCAAGGACAGCCAACGCTATTACTTGTTGTTCACCAGGATTCACAAGTTGTTTGCGCCGCTGTTCACAAGAATTCGCACCTTATTCAGAACTTTAACCCCTCACTGCCATGATTCAACTAAAACCCGGAATCCCGCCCGCCTCACTTAACGGACCACCTCAACCGACTGTGCGCCGAAGAAACAGGAGCGACAAAAAGAAAAAGACTGGCCTGCGTCTTAAGCGCGTGTTCAGCGATGCCGCTGTGGCGCCATTTGACCAAGTTGAATGGGAGCGGCGCACCGCAGAAATCACCGATGACAGTGGCAAAGTCATCTTTAAGCAGGAGGACGTCGAAGTCCCGAAGAGCTGGAGCGCCCTTGCGACCAAAATAGCGGTCTCGAAATATTTCTACGGCGACATCGCTAACGGCACCGATCCATATAAGGGCGGCCGAGAAACTTCGGTGCGGCAGTTGATTCATCGCGTCACGCGCACGATTGCCGACTGGGGTTTGGCGGATGGCTATTTCGCGGATGCGGAAGCTGCCGAGGTTTTTTACGATGAGCTGACCTGGCTGTGCTTGAACCAGTACGGTGCGTTCAATTCGCCGGTCTGGTTCAACGTCGGCTTGTATCATCAATATGGCGTCGGCAAAGGCGCCGGGGCCGGCAATTATTTCTATAATCGCGAGACCGGCAAAGCGGAACGAGCCGCGTCGCAGTACGAGTATCCGCAGGGAAGCGCGTGTTTCATCCAGAGTGTGGAGGACACGATGGAAGACATCATGCGGCTGGCGACCAGCGAAGCGATGCTCTTCAAGTACGGCAGCGGCACCGGCACTGATCTTTCTTCGCTCAGATCAACGAGAGAAAAATTGAGCGGCGGCGGCAAACCCAGTGGACCGCTCTCGTTCCTGAAAGTTTACGATCAGGTTGCGAACGTGGTGAAGAGCGGCGGAAAAACGCGGCGTGCCGCGAAGATGAACACGCTCAAAGATTGGCACCCGGACATCGAAGAATTCATCGACGCCAAACAGAAGGAAGAAAAGAAGGCGTGGGCGCTTATCGAGCAGGGCTACGATGGCAGCTACAACGGCGATGCCTACGGCTCGGTGATGTATCAAAACGAAAATGTGAGCGTGCGCGTAAGCGATGAGTTCATGGAAGCGGCGCTGGAAAGCCGGGAATGGTGGACGCGTCGTGTAACGGACGGCAAACCATGTGAGCGCAAAGATGCGCGCACGCTATTGCGCAAGATCGCCGAAGGAACATACATCTGCGGCGATCCTGGAATGCAGTTCGATTCCACAATCCACAAGTGGCACACCTGCAAAGGCACAGACCGTCAAAATTCCACGAACCCGTGCTCGGAATATCTCTTCCTCGATAACACCGCGTGCAATCTGGCTTCGCTCAACTTAATGAAGTTTAAAACTCCCGAGGGCGACTTTGATGTCGATCGATTCAAAGCGGCGGTGTGCATTTTCATCACAGCGCAGGAGATCATTGTCGATAACGCGAGCTATCCGATCAAGGAAATCGCGGAGAACTCCCATATTTTCCGCACGCTCGGACTGGGCTACGCGAACCTCGGGTCGCTCATCATGAGCTACGGCTTCGGTTACGATAGCGTGGAAGGCCGGGCGCTGTGCGGCGCGATCACTGCAATCATGACCGGCGAAGCTTACGAACAAAGCGCACGGTTGGGACGGGCGATCGGGCCGTTTTCAGGTTACCGCGACGCGCGCGCAAGCGGCGTGCCGAAGCCAGTCGCCAAGGACAACGTCGCGTCGATGCTGGAAGTGATCGAGCTGCATCGCCAGGCGGTGCGCGAAATCTCGGACGCAAAGGAATTCGCACATTTGAAAGACGAAGCCGCGAAGGTCTGGGAGAGCGCGGCGGAACTTGGGAAGCGTTATGGTTATCGGAACGCCCAAGTCACTGTGCTTGCACCGACCGGCACGATTAGTTTCCTGATGGATTGCGACACGACTGGAATCGAACCGGACATTGCGCTGGTGAAATACAAGCTGCTGGCGGGCGGCGGAATGCTAAAAATTGTCAACCAAACGGTGAAACCCGCTCTGGAGAAACTCGGTTACAATTTCGATGAGTTCGAACGCATCATCGCGCACATCGACGCTTTCGACACCATCGAGGACATCACGGATACGGATGGGTCGACAATTTCATCCGGATTGAAGCCGGAGCACCTGCCGATATTCGATTGCGCGTTCAAGCCGTTCAAAGGCGAGCGCAGTCTCAATTACATGGCGCACTTGCGAATGATGGCTGCAGCGCAGCCGTTCCTTAGCGGCGCAATTTCGAAGACGGTCAACATGCCGGAAGCCGCCACGGTCGACGACATTATGAACACCTACGTCGAAGGATGGCGGCTCGGGTTGAAATCGGTAGCGATTTATCGCGACGCCTCGAAGCGTTCAGCGCCTCTGAACACCCGGAAAACAAAAGACATGGGAACTGTAGCCGCTGGCGACGACAGCGGCCGCTCCGCGGATTCCGGCACGGAGGCGCTTCAAAAACGAGTTCTCGAACTGGAGCAAGAGCTCACAGAGCTGCGTGGTCGGCTCGATCAACCAGTCCGGCATCGCATGCCAGACACGCGCATATCGTTGACGCACAAGTTCGAGATCGCGGGTCACGAAGGGTACATTACCGTCGGTTTGTACGAGGACGGCCAGCCGGGTGAACTCTTCATCACCATGTCGAAGGAAGGCAGCACAATTGGCGGGTTAATGGACACCGTCGGCACGCTTACCTCGATCGCCCTGCAGTACGGCGTCCCGCTCGAAAGTCTCGTGAAAAAATTCGCCTATCAACGGTTTGAACCGAGTGGGTTCACAAAAAATCCCGATATTCGACACGCAACCAGTATTACCGATTACGTGTTTCGCTGGCTGGCGTGCCAGTTCATTAAAGGTTACAAGGAGGCCACGTCGCCTAATCGAGCTCAGCCGGATTTGCCGCTCAAGGAGATTGCTGAGATCGAAAAGAAAGCTCTGAACCGACCGGTAACGGATTTGGCGCGCACCGGCGAAAAGGAAGTGATCGACGTGATCACGAGTCATCCATCCAATCGCGCGAACGGCGGGACGTCCGCTGAAGCGAACGGGAACAGCGAGAAAAACCCTGACCGCGTAACAGTAGCGCTCGGCAGCATCTTCATGGGCATCACCTGTTCTGTGTGCGGCAGCGACAAAGTCATCCGCGCCGGCGCCTGCGGCGTTTGCACCGAATGCGGCACCAGCCAGGGGTGCAGCTGAGCGCAACGGCTAATCGCTGGGCCTCTACCAGGTCTAAATTTCCAGATTACGCCGCTGCAAACCCCAGGCCGCTGCCTTGGGGTTCGGAGCCTCGGAATCCTGTGGATTTCTGAAGACGATGTGCAGCGAATGCGGTGCTTGATTGGACACGCGCGCTCGCATGGCTACAATGCGTCGCCCGTTTTTCTAAAGAAAACCTGAATGAATAAGCTCGACGCGCAGCGACAGAAAGAAATCCAGCAAGCCGAAGAACTGCTTTTCGCAGGTCCGCAGGCCGTCGGTTTTGCCAAAGGCCTTTTCCAAGGGCATTTCGTTGCTGATTGGGTAATGCCTTATCCGCGCATTCCGGCGGCGCAACAACCCGAATTGGACGGAGCTCTCACCGAACTTCGCCAATTTCTGGACGAACATCTCGATCCTGCGGAGATCGATCGGAAAGCGGACATACCACGCAGCGTGATTGATGGCCTTGGCCGAGTCGGCGTGCTCGGCATGACTGCTCCGAAGGAATATGGCGGGCGCGGATTCTCGCAGATGGCCAACTGCAAAATTCTGGAAGAGATCGGCCGCCGCTGCGCATCAACATCCGTTTTCGTGAATGCGCACCACTCGATTGGAATTCGCGGGTTATTACTCTTTGGAACGCACGAGCAAAAACAGCGATGGCTTCCAAAATTGTCGACCGGCGAACAACTCGGCGCGTTTGCGCTGACCGAAAGGGAAGCCGGATCAGATGCGGCGAACGTGCAAATGCAGGCTCAGCCCAGTGAAGACGGCTCGCATTTCATTCTTAACGGTGAAAAGCGCTACATCACCAACGCGGCAATCGCAGATGTGTTGACCGTCATGGCGCGAACGCCGGTGCCTGGATCGGACAAGACTGGGATCACGGCTTTTCTGGTTACCCCCGACATGCCCGGGTTCGAAATGATCGAGGCGCGGATGTCGAAAATGGGAATCCGCGGCACGGCAACCGGCCGATTCGCGTTGCGCGACGTCAAGGTTCCGAAGGAAAATATTCTAGGCCCGTACGGCAAAGGTCTGAAAGTCGCGCTGACGGTTCTCGATTTCGGACGCACAACATTCGGCGCGTGTTGCACGGGCGCGGCCAAGACTTGTTTGCGTTTGGCGATCGAACACGCAAACACGCGCAAACAATTCAACAAAACGCTCGGTAATTTTCATCTTGTCCAAAAGAAAATCGCGCGCATCGCGGCGGACGCTTACGCCATGGAAGCGATGACCACGATCACTGCAGCGTTGATTGATCGCGGCCTTGAGGATTACATGCTCGAGACGGCGATGCTCAAAGTCTTCACCACCGAGCGGCTGTGGGAGTGCATCAACGATGTATTTCAGATTTATGGCGGTTCCGCGTATTTTGTCGATCGTCCTCTGGAAAGAATGATGCGCGACGCGCGCATTAACCAGATCGGCGAAGGCGCGAACGAAGTGCTCACTTCGTTTATCGCGTTGGTGGGGATGCGCGGGCCGGGCATGGAATTCAAGGAAATTTACGACACGATGATGAAACCGACACGCGACCGGGGCTTCGCAAAAGCGTGGACGGCTGGCAAGAATCGCCTAGGTGCGACTGTGCGGGTTCCCGAGATCCCTGTACGTAGCCCCGAACTGCGTTGGTTCGCCAATCAACTTGGGCGTCTAATCCGCCGTTTCAATGTAGCCGTGAACCGCGCACTGATCGCCTACCGCGAACCGATACTTGATATGCAGCTTGTCCAGGAGCGGATCGCAAACGCGGCGATGGATCTTTTAGCGTCAGCCTGCGTGCTCAGCCGTCAAGATGCCGAGATTCAGTTTGCACAACGAAATGGAAGTTCATCGACTCCGGACCAGTTCGCTGCCGATCTGTTCTTGCGTCAGTCGTTCCGCCGGATTCGCCATTTCCTCGCTGGACTGACGGATAACGAGGACAAATCGGTGCTTGCGACAGCGAATTCCATCTTGGGTAAGCCAGGCAACTAACTCCGAACGCATTCGCGAGTAAAATTTGGCCGCGCGTATCTATACCGACAAACACGCCGATCTCCTTTGGCTGAAGGGAAAAACGTGCGCAGTGATTGGGTTCGGCGCACAAGGCCGAGCACACGCTCTCAATCTCAAGGACAGCGGGATTAACGTAATTGTCGGCCTCTATCAGGGAAGCAAATCGCGGGTCCGTGCTAGGCGCAGCGGTCTGGAAGTCCTGAACACACCCCGGGCCGCGCAGCGCGGAGACATCATTTTTCTTGCGCTCCCAGACAACGAGATGCCGCGAATCTATGCGGAACAGGTCGCGCCGAATTTGCGATCTGGCCAAACGCTACTCTTCGCACATGGCTTCGCGATTCATTATCGTACTATCGTTCCCCGGAAAGATGTGGACGTTATCATGGTGGCGCCGAAGGGCCTCGGGCCAATGGTACGTCGCGAGTTTCTTAAAGGGCGCGGTGCGCCCGGTCTGATTGCAATTCATCAAAATCCCAGCAGGCATGCGAAGCAAACCGCCCTGGCCTGGGCAAAGGGAATCGGTTGCACGCATGCCGGCGTAATCGAGACAACTTTTCGTGAGGAGACGGAAACCGATCTTTTTGGTGAGCAAGCAGTCCTTTGCGGAGGAACAAGCGCGCTCATTCGCGCCGGTTTCGATACGCTCGTGGGCGCCGGCTATCCTCCTGAGCTTGCCTACTTCGAATGCCTCCACGAACTCAAGTTCATCGTTGATCTCATCCACGAAGCGGGCATTTCGGGTATGCGTAAATTGATCTCCGATACCGCCAAATGGGGCGAGCTGACGGTTGGGCCGAAAATCATCGATCGAACTGTGCAAAAGCGGATGAAATCAAGGCTGCAAAAAATCCGCTCTGGCCAATTCGCGCGTGAATTTATTCGAGAAATGAAAGCTCCCCGCACACGGTACGCGCAATTGCTCGTGGACGCCGAAAAGCATCCAATCGAAAAAGTGGGCGCGCGTTTGCGCGGAATGATGGCTTGGCGCGCAAAAATGTAAATCCACGTCCGCGCTGCCATGACGGCAGCACGCCATTACCGGCGAAATCGTCGGAGCTTTGGTTATTGCCCCGTACGGTGGCCTAAAATATCCAGTGCGCCATGAGTGGTCGGAATTGCAGCGAGCCGGTCGCAAGATTGCGGGATGCGGGAGCCTCCGGACACAGTGTAGCACATCTTCTTTGTGGTCTTGGCGACCGCCTGTGCATGTGGCCGGAGCATGGTGTTCTTGCTCGGATCAGCAGCAAAAGCCGATGCGCAAAACGCTAGCGCAAGCATGACGCTTGTGCATCGGACCGACCAGCCGCCCAGGCGAACTAGTCTGCCTACTGTTTTCACGGTTGAATTGTGATGCGGCTTCGAGTTTCATGCAAGCTTATTAATCCGTTGATTTGAGGCAAGAAGACGAGGTTTTTGGCCACAGACTCCTTGCGATTAATCCGTCCAGAGGAAATGCTCCAGGCGAAGATTGGTAAGACGCGCTTTTGCTTCTTCGCTCCGGCTGCCTCCCGTTGCGGCGAGTTTTTCATAGATAGCAGCAGCAGATTCCCACTTCGAGTCTTCCTCCAACAGGCGCGCGGCGTTAAACCCAGCCTTGTAATACCAGAACAGTTCGCGCCGCCGCTCCGGGCGCGCGTCTCCCTCTAATATTTTGTAAAACGTGGCAAGCGCAGTGGCGCGCTCACTTTTCTTCTCCAAACATAGTCCCTTCTTAAAGAGCGCTTGGTTGCGCCAGTGAATCGCCTCGTCCTTGTCAGAGGCGAGTTGATCATAGATGTCGATCGCGCGCTGATAATTGCTTGGATCGGTTGTGCCCATCTCAAAGAAAATATCGCCCTTGCCGCACATCGCCTCGCGTTTTTCGGGGGAACCGGCATCGCTCTTTAATACCTCATCGTATAGAGCGAGAGCGTCCCTGGGTTTGCCAAGCTTGCGCTCGATCACAGCCTGCTCATTACGCGCTGCCCATCGCAGCGGGCCGTTCTGCCTCACCACCTGATCAAACAGGATAATCGCCCGATCCAGCGAATGTTCACCCATGCTGGACATTGCCGACTCTGCCGCGAAGAAGAGGGCTTTTTCACCAAGCGAATTATTGGGAGTCTGTTGCGCAATAAGTTCAAACTGTGTCTGCGCGTTCGCAAAATCCTGGCGTTGGTAATAAAGCTCAGCCAACTTCATTCGAACTTCTGGAGCGAACGCCGAGGTTCCATGTTGTTCGAGGAAGCGCTTTGCGAGCTCAATAACTTTCGCTTCGTTGCCGCCGGCTAATTCCTCAATCCAGATGTTGAGATAGTCGCTGCGTTCCGTGGCTGCAGCCGTTGGTGACTCGGCTGCGCGAGTCAGATACTTGCGCGCTTCGTCGAGGCGCGGCGGCGAGGCATGAAAAGCCAGTTCCGCCAGGCTGACCAAAGCTTCCGACGTCCGAGGATTTTTAGGAAAATCATGAATGAACTGTTGCAGCGATTTTGCCGCTTTTTCGTCGCCTTTTGCTGCTTGCAACAGACCTTCCTCTAATCGCAAGTCGGCACGAGCCTCTTCGTCGCCACCCACCTTTTCCAGTTCGCTGTAGTCAGCTAAAAAACGTCCGTGGTTACCGAGTTGGAGCCAACCGGTGGACGCATTGAAAAGAGCAATCTTTGCCCACGGCGAAGGGGAACGCGCGATTTGTTCAAAGTCCGCAGAAGCTCTATTAAATCGCCTCGCAAGGTATTGCGCTTGGGCAGATAAAAAATCGATTGGGGTCCGCAGAGACGGCGCGGGACGAAACGAGCGCGCATCGTCCAAAATCGCAATCGCCTCATCGAAGTGTTTATCTTCGACTTCGAATTGTGCAAACTCGAGCAAAGCAGGGGAAATCGCCTGAGACTTTACGCCGGTGCGGCGAAGATCGGTAAATAATTGTCGCGCTCGCTCCCTGCGCCCTGCACGAACTTCGAACCGCGCGAGATACCATCGCGCAAATGTTCGTCGTGGCTGTTCGGGACTGCGCACCCATCTCTCCAGCTCGTTGCGCGATGGTTTGTGCTCCGCTCGATACAACTCATCGAGTCTTGCGAAGAGAACAGGAAGATCCGGGTCCGCCGGATGACGATCAATAAACTGCTCGATGACATCATCTGCGATTTCCGGAGTTTTGAGTTGCATTTGTGCTTCCGTGACACCGAACACCGCCGCAATCAGCGTGGAGTGAGCTGCTCCTTCTGGTCTTTTCAGGAGACCCTGGAAAATGCCGATCGCTCTTTCAGTTCGCCGCTGGATTAGCTCCAGTCGCCCCCGCAAAACGCGGCGTTCTCTTCGCTCGGCGACCGATGTGGGGTGCGTCTCTTCAAGAAGACGACGCGCGCCGGCAGCATCGCCTATTTCGATGTACAATTCGGCCGCTCGCAATTGCGTTCGCGTCGCCCATTCCTTGTCATGAGTGAGAAGCGTAAATTTTTTCAGCGCTTCATCGCGTCTTCCCAGTGCCCGCAGCATTTCCGCTGCCCCAAACGTCGCCGCGCTGCGAAACGGCGACCGCTCGTCGCTAGCCAGTTGCTCATAAAAAGGCAGCGCTTCGGCCCATCGATGCAGGCCTGCGAAGGCCTGGGCGCGCCAAAATCTTGCCCAGGGCAGGTCACGTACCCGAATATCCTCCAACAAAATCAGAGTGTTTTCCGGCTGCTTTGCAGCGATTTGCGCTTCGGCAAGCTTTTCCACGACTGCGCGCCGTTCGACTTCGGGCAGATTGTTATTCAATAACGCCTCCAACCGCACGAGTGCTACTTCCGGCACCCCTTGTGCAATCGGTGCGCTAGCTTCGGAAATTTCGCTGGAAACGTCTGCCTTGGCGAATTGCGCAAGCAGGCTCATTAGACACATCAGTCCTATGCGTCTTGTGTGGCTCATGTGTTCTTCAATGAGGGCCGCAGATATTGCCCCGTATAGCTGCGTGACAGCTCGGCAATTTTCTCGGGTGGACCTTCTCCCACGATGTCCCCACCGCCCTTTCCGCCTTCGGGGCCCAGGTCAATGATCCAGTCCGCGCACTTGATCATCTCCAAGTTATGTTCGATCACAATCACCGTGTTACCTGCGTTGCGCAGCTTCATTAAAACTTGCAGCAATTTTTCAATATCGGCGAAGTGCAACCCGGTCGTCGGTTCATCGAGGATGTAAAGCGTGCGGCCAGTGGCCTTTTTCGCAAGCTCCGTTGCCAGTTTTACGCGCTGGGCTTCTCCGCCGGAAAGGGTCGTTCCGGCCTGACCAAGTCGCAGATAACCCAGGCCCACATCGAGTAATGAGTCTAACTTTTCTGAAATGCTGGGCACATTTCGGAAAAAACGAGCTGCTTCGTCCACCGTCATATCAAGGACGTCGGCAATGTGCTTTCCTTTGTAAGTGATCTCGAGAGTTTCACGATTATAGCGTTTGCCGTGGCACACTTCGCATTCGACATAAACGTCGGGCAAAAAATGCATCTCGATCTTAATTAGCCCATCGCCTTCGCAATTTTCGCAACGGCCGCCCTTAACGTTGAAGCTGAAACGTCCCGCGTCATAACCGCGCACCCGCGCCGCGGGCAATTGACTGAACAGTTCGCGAATCGGAGTGAACGCGCCCGTGTAGGTCACCGGGTTCGATCGTGGCGTTCGGCCAATCGGACTTTGGTCGATCACAATTGCCTTGTCGATTTGTTCCACTCCGCGAATTGCCTGATAAGCGCCCGGTTTTTCCTTTGCATTATGGAAACGTCGAAACAGCGCACGTCGCAGAATGTCGTCCACCAAAGTGGACTTGCCGCTGCCGGAAACGCCAGTCACACAAGTAAAACAACCGAGCGGAAAAGAGACGGTAATGTTCTTCAAATTGTTCTCCGTGGCCCCGACCAATGTTAGCCAGCCTTCGGATTTGTCGGTCGACCGCGGTTTAGCGCGCTGTTTGGGAATGGAAATTCTCGCGCGACCCGAAAGGTAATCGGCTGTCAAAGAATTCTTCGCGCGCAGGATGTCTTCGAGTTTACCTTGCGCAACAATTTCGCCGCCACGCGGACCCGCACCGGGACCAAGATCTATAATGTGATCCGCAGCCCGTATCGTTTCTTCATCGTGTTCGACCACAATAACGGAATTGCCGAGGTCGCGAAGGCGGCAGAGCGTCCCCATCAGCCGTGCATTGTCGCGCTGATGCAGTCCAATGCTTGGTTCATCCAAAATGTAAAGGACTCCGGCGAGCCCGGAGCCGATCTGCGTCGCCAACCGAATTCGCTGTGCTTCACCGCCGGAAAGCGTCCCGCTCTGGCGATTGAGTGTGAGATAACCCAGGCCAACTTCGACGAGAAATTGCAGGCGGGATTGAATTTCGCGTACAACGTCGCGAACGATGGCCCGTTGCTGTGCGGTCAGCTCGAGCGCCATAATAAAGCGCGCAGCCGCTTGAATCGTTAGATCACTCAGCTGATGAATGTTCATCTCACGTGCGTGCCGATCCTTTATGGTGACCGCTAAGATTTCTGGTTTGAGTCTTGCACCATTGCATACTTTGCATGGTTCGTACGTCATGAATGATCGAATGCGATTGCGAGTGAACTCGCTTTCAGTCTGCTCATATAGACGTTGCATCTGGGGCAACAGTCCCTCGAATGGTTTCGCAACTTTCGCTTCGCCATTGTTGCTGAGACCCATCTCGATCGGCGTTCCATTGGTGCCGAAGTAAAGCGCCTGCTTGAATTGGTCCGGCAATTCGCTGAAAGGCACGTCTTCATCGATGTGAAAGTGCTTCACGAGCGCCTTCTGCAGGTGCCGATAGTATGCCTGCATTCGCTTCGTCCCACGCCGCCACGGCGTTATAGCGCCTTCAGCCAATGTTTTGCTCGGATCGGAAATCATTAGCTCGGGATCGCAAACCAACTGGGTGCCAAGTCCATGACAAGCCGGGCATGCTCCGAGGTGGCTGTTGAAGGAAAAATGTCTCGGAGTTAGTTCGCCGATTCTAAAGCCAGTGGCGGCGTTTCCATAGTCAGTCGAGTAAAGCAGTTCCTCCCACTCGGCCGTTGAAGGGTTGGGGTGCTGGAGTGTCGGAGTAGTGATTTTCTCACTACTCCGTTTCTCCATCACTCCATCCCGGTGTCGTTGTCGCAGGACAACAACGCGATTCCCGCCCCATTTGAGCCCAGTCTCAATGGAATCAGTAAGACGGATGCGAATGCCATCACGAACGACCAACCGATCGACCACCGCTTCAATGGTGTGCCGTTCGTTTTTTTTGAGCCGGATCCGTTCGGAGCGATCCAACTCCATGATCTCACCATCAATCCGCGCACGCACGAATCCTTCGCGCCTGATTTTTTCTATTATGTCCCGAAACTCCCCCCGCTGATTCTCGATCAGCGGTGCCAGCAAAATGATTTTCGACTCAGGCTCGTAATCAAGGATTTGATCGACAATTTGCTGGGGGGTTTGCCGGCTCAATGGCTGGCCCGTCACCGGATCGTGCGGCTGGCCTACAGCCGAAAAGAGGACTCGTAGATAATCATAAATTTCGGTCGTGGTCGCGATGGTAGATCGCGGATTCGCGCCGGCGCTGCGCTGCTCGATGGCGATGGCGGGCGAAAGTCCCTGGATGAAATCCACGTTTGGCTTTTCCATTCGATCGAGAAATTGCCGTGCATAAGCGGAGAGGCTTTCGACGTAGCGGCGTTGGCCTTCGGCATAAAGAGTGTCGAAGGCCAGAGAGGATTTCCCCGAACCACTCAAACCGGTAATAACCACCAGCTTTTCCCGCGGAATCTCCACGTGAAGGTTCTTGAGATTGTGCTGGCGGGCACCGCTAATTTTGATAACTTGCGCAGGCATTCTGACGAGGAATGTCGAACCTATTAGTCAAACACAGCCGCACGTTTTCTCCAGCAAAATCGTGTTACTTGAGTGAAATCGCCGCATCCGATTCATCCGCAACTTTTGTCGCCATTGGCAAAGGCAATCCTGCGGCGCAAATTTCTGGGGAAATAAAGCCGTTGATTTCTTCTGTAAAAAACGCTGATGGATCAGGTTGAAACTTCGCACACATCCTCCTCCTGGAAATCTCACGCGGTTTTCCCGTCGACAATGACAGACCCGGAAACCGGCTCGGAGCTTATCTGGGGGCCGGCTGCCCTCGAGCAAAGGAGGGAGTGGGCCCGAGAACATCTGGCCAAGATTGCTCCTCGACGCGAGGGCTGGATAACGAACAACAGATACTACTACGAGCTACTGGACCGTCTTCTTCGATTCCTGGTGGAACCGCAGAAAAGAGTGCTATCTGTTCGCTGTGACACCGGCGACCTTTTGGCTGCCGTCAGACCAAGTGATGGGATAGGCATCGATATCTGCGCGGAGATAGTTGAAATCGCGCAGCAACGCAATCCATCCCTCAATTTCGCAGTCGCTTTCCCAGACAAGGAAGAGTTTCGGCAGGCATTCAGATCAGGCGAGAAATTCGACTACATTTTATTTAACGATATCGGCGATACAGTAGATGTACTTCAGGCGTTCCGGAATCTAAAGCCACTTTGTCAGCCGCATACTCGGGTCTTGGTGACGACGTACAATCATCTTTGGGAACCGCTGGTCACTTTTGCGGAATGGGCCGGGATGAAGGTGCCGCGCACTGAGCAAAACTGGCTTTCCACCGCTGATATTCGGAATTTGTTGAAGCTTGCCGGTTTTGAAGCTCTTGAGACGCATCGAATCGTTCTTTTGCCGAAATATTTGCCCCTGCTGTCTGGTTTTTTGAATCGTCTTTGCGCGCGCCTGCCATTTCTGAGCGAGCTCTGCATGACACAGGTTGTCGTTGCGCGAATGGTTCCGCCAGCCGTTGCGCTGGAAGACCTTGCCGTATCGGTCGTCATTCCATGCAAAAACGAGAAAGGAAACGTTGAGGATGCCGTTCGCCGTATTCCGCCCCTGGCCGGCCGGACAGAGATTATTTTCTGCGACGATCAATCGACCGATGGCACCGCCGAGGAAGTGCGGCGAGTGCAGTCGTGCTATCCGGAAAAGGATATTCGTCTTGAGCATGGGCCGGGAGTTTGTAAGTCACGAAACGTTTGGACAGGTTTTGATGCAGCGAAAGGCGATGTATTGCTGATTCTCGATGCTGATCTGACGACAATTCCAGAAGAGCTACCCTACTTCATCGATGTTATCACTTCGGGACAGGCGGAGTTTGTCAACGGATCGCGGCTGGTCTATCCGGTTCCAAAGGGAGCAATGAATGGAGCGAACATGCTGGGTAACAAATTTTTCAGCGTCGCTTTTACCTATCTCCTCGGTCAAAGGGTAAAGGATACCTTGTGCGGCACGAAGGTCCTCTGGAGAAGCGATTGGGAGCGAATCAGACCAATGCTGGGAAGTTGGGGAATCGAAGACCGTTGGGGAGACTACGAACTCTTATTTGGTGCCGCGAAACTGAATCTCAAGATTCTGGACTTACCTGTCCATTATCAGGAACGCATTTACGGTTCGACGAAGATGACCAAAGTTTTTCGGAACGGACTTGTCATGCTAAGGATGTGCTGGCATGGGTTTCTTAAGCTAAAGCTGAGTTATTGACCGGGTAATAATTAGATCTTCGAGCTGCTGGCCAAATATTGCACTCGATTTCGAGATCGCATTCATCTGAATATTTTCTGGTGCAAGAGCGTATTGCCAAAGAAGTTCAACACGGACGTTTTCTCGCACAACACGGGGCAGGGGAGATTTGGAATTGGGAAAGTCCAGCTGGAAAACTTCGCTGGACTCGGCGAGTAAAGATGCTCAGCAGTCATCTCAAACCCGGGATGACTGTGCTTGAGCTGGGATGTGGCACCGGCTCTTTTACTCGGGAACTGGCGCGCTCGGGAGCGGACGTCGTCGCAATTGACGTCTCACCGGAGCTTCTGGAGATCGCCAGGGCCAATTGTTTCGCGGCAAATGTTCAGTATCAAATCCAGAATGCCTACGCGTTGAGCTATTCTGAAGGGGTGTTCGACTCTGTCGTGGGCAGTTCGGTTTTGCATCACCTCGAAATCAAAGTGGCGCTACGCGACATATACCGCGTGTTGAAGCCAGCGGGTACGATCTATTTTACGGAGCCAAACATGGTGAACCCTCAGATTGCGATACAGAAGAACATTCCCTGGATTAAACAAAAGCTTGGCGATTCACCGGATGAGACAGCATTCTTCCGGTGGTCGCTTCGGCGGCTGCTCGAACAAACAGGCTATCGTGATGTTCGGATCGATCCGTTCGATTTTCTGCATCCAAAAACGCCGGTTGCTCTGATCGATCGCGTGAATGCGTTCGGCCGGTTTCTTGAGCACGTGCCTGTCATCTCGGAATTTGCGGGCTCGCTTTATATCCGCGCGATCAAATGAGCAGTGCGTCGACGGTCTCGCACAGCCAGGAGGCGAAAGACCGAGCCGCAACATTGCGTAACCGCGCGCGGCTCAGCGCAAACAAGAATCTTCTTTTTTGGTATCGCGAGCTTTACCGCGATCAATTCAGAGACCTTCCCAACGCCTCCGCGCTCTCAATACTCGAGGTGGGAAGCGGCACATCGCCCCTGAAACAATTTCTTCCCAACATCATAACAAGCGACGTGCTTGATCTCGATTATCTCGATCTTGTGTTTGACTGCCACGAGATCGACAAGCTGGATGCAATCAAAGACAACAGCATCGACGTCATCACGCTCACGAACGTGTTACATCATCTGAAAACCCCTATTGCATTTCTCAACCGTGCTGCGAGCAAATTGAAATCAGGCGGCAAAGTGATTGCAACAGAGCCTTTTTTTTCCGTGTTATCGACTCCAATTTTCAAGTATCTGCACCATGAAGCGGTGGATTTCCGCATTTCGGAGCCTGAGCTAGAGAAGGTGCAGGGCCCGCTGGCATCTGCGAACATTGCGTTACCCTGGCTAATATTTTTTCGGCGGCGCGAATGGCTGCAGCGATTAAACGAAAACTTCGATGTTGCGACTCTTTCGGCTCGGCCGTTTAGCGCACTATCCTACATGGCTACGGGAGGAATCTCGCGCACGCTCCCGATCCCACATTTTGTTTATCGCTGGTTATTCTTGGTGGATCTCGCAATGAGTCGCCGCTTTCCGGGCTTCTGCGCAGCTTTTTTTACTGTAGTCCTGACACGACATTGATGTCGACAAGTGAGGAACGAGGCAACTACCTTACGTGTTACTCCCTCTTTCTGAGCAACGCGAAACGACCGCGGCGCTCAACCAATATGTAGTCTTCGAGTCGAATTCCAGATCTCGCATCTATTGTATCTGTGCTGATTCTAAACGGCGCATAGGGGTCAGCGCTATCGCCAAGGATCCAGATCGGCGCGGGACGGCCATGCAGTCGGTTCAGCTAGAAGAGATTTCGGTCATGCGCGTAGCGGAAAAGCATACTCGAGGCGATAACGGGGTCTCCAGGCTTGCCTTCGCGGCGGTAGCGAGCGAATAGCGCGTCAGCCTCGTTTCGCTCGGATGACGAGTAAAGGCTGGTCGAACGAAGGAGGTATGCGCTGCGGGCAAACCAGGGCACGAGGGTAAATTGTGCAAATGCTGCCAATGCTGCGATTCCAGTTGCGGTAGTAAGCACTGCGGTCCGCATCCGCTTACTGGAGTTTGATACAGTTCGCGCAATAGACGCAAACCCTACCAACGTGACACACCAAAGCAGTGCCTCGGTGGAGAAAAATCGATACGCCCACAAGAAATCGTTGCGATTCATGAGCCATGCGACCAGCGTTGTGGGAATACCAACAACCAAATAATACGGGCGCAACAAGACTGTTCCAAAAGTGCCCACGATCATAACCCACAGCCATTGACGGACAACGCTGCTGGTAAGCCAAGCAGCCATATTGGATACAACAAAAACAAAAAGCGCTCCCGGACTAGATAAAGTTCCCGGTGCCACGATACCAAGACGATCAAGCGAGTGACGAGCGTACATCGTCGGCTGTTGCAACCAAGAGATCACCAGCAAAAGGGGGATCGCAGAAACCGGCAGGATAAGTGCGATTGCGGCAGGCCAGTTGAAACGAGAACGCGCGGAATCCCTGCTGAAGAAATCCATGTCTCAACGCCTGCTACGATAGCTACCATATCCCCGGCAATCGGCGCGTCCTCCTTCACGCTGATGACGGCAATTGCCGTCACGATTGACGCGATCATTCGCCGCTGAAGCAGGAAAAAGAACAGCATCAAACATAACGCCAGGACGAGATTCTCGGGCTCGAAGCCATGGCCAGCTACTTGATAGAACAAGACCGAAAGCGGTGAGATAAGAACTACCCCGGTTGCGATTGCTGCGACGCGCCCATCAACGCCGAGAAGGCGCAGGATTCGCGATGCCCAAAAATAAGCCGCTCCCACCGACGCAGCTAGGACGAATAGCAATCCGGGAGCGCCGAACGGCTTCGCTATAAGTCCGAGCGGTAGAAGAAGAAAGCAGCTATGAATAGCCAGGAAGTTCCCAAAACAGTTGTCCTGAAGCAAGCCTCGTCCCTCGAGCCAACTTCGCGCAAGCTGAGTATTTACGAAGAGGTCCCCTGAATAGCCGAGATCCTAGAATGTCTTAAGTTTGAGGGCGAAGACCCAAATAGTGATGAACACAGCGAGCGCGAGAGCAACAGAATCCCGGCGATCCCATGGCGCCGCCACCGTCGCGTTCAACGTGAACATCTCTCTCCAGCGACGCGACATTGGACGAACGTATGGCTTCCCAATATCTTTTCCAAGATTGTATCTATGAGAGTATCCATCCTTGCTAAGGGCTGCAGCGCTTCAGCGTTCGAGCGCAGACTGAAAGGAAATGCACATTCTGAGCCGTCGCTTCTCGCCGTTTTCGCGATCTCCACTTTCCGAAGCCTGATCTCAAGCTGATGTCGACAACCTCATTCCTACTTGGCGCAGCGAATAAACTGTACGCATACGCCTTTCCAATCTACCGGCCGCTTTATGCTGCTTACAAAGCCTATACCGATCGGGCGGAGCGAGGGTTGCTAAGGAAGATTGCGTTTCAAGGCGCTGTTGTCGCAGATGTCGGCGCTAACATCGGAATTTATTCGCAGTTTCTTTCCCGCTGCGTTAGCCCCACCGGCCTGGTTCATTCGTTCGAACCTTCGCCCGACAATTTCAAGCGTTTGTCTGCGGCTACACATGATCTTTCAAACGTCCGACTCACTCAGGCTGCGGTTGGAGAGCGGAGCGGCGAGTGCAAGCTTTACGTTTCAGACAAGCTAAACGTCGATCATAGGGCGTACAAGGCCGATGGCGATTCACGCCGCGCTGTTCCAACTGACATGGTCGCGCTCGACGATTACTTCAAACCCGGCCAACGCGTTGATCTCATCAAGATGGATATTCAAGGATACGAGCTTCATGCATTACGCGGCGCACAGCGCGTGCTACATGAAAACCCTCACATCAATCTTTTGCTCGAGTTTTGGCCTGCTGGCTTGAAGCAGGCGGGCGTCGGATGGGAAGAACTTGTCGAGATGCTTCACGGCTTAAATATGAATCTGACTCTGGTGAGAACCTGTGGTTTGGTTTCCTTCGATGCACAAGATGTCCGAAACGATATCTCCTGGTATGTTAACCTTTTCGCCCATCGTAGCCGCGG
>DATIOX010000062.1:0-17982 GCA_035472675.1 Candidatus Dormiibacterota bacterium | reverse complement strand
CTGGATAAACAGGTCCTGTCGTTGCGCCGGTCCGTGAGCTAGATTTTCAATCGCTTCCGGCTCCCACGTGTCACCGACAAGATTTGTCAGCAGCGGCAAAAGCGCGATGCCCTTGCTTGCGGTCAGTTTCGAAAGCCGGGTGTCTCCGTCGATTTGTAAATCGCCCAAGCCATTGATCACCGTCATCCATTCCGGACAGAGATGTGTAATCTGCGCTGCGTGTTGTTCGAGAGACGCGTAGCTGTAGGGATCACCGTTCGCGTAGAACGCCAGACGCACTTCGTTATTGGGCGATTTCTTCCGCGGCCGGGGTGAAGGCGCAGGCGCTGCGCCGGCGAGCTTTCTTGCCGCTTGTCGCGCTTCCGCAAATTTCCGCCACAATAGCGAACTTGCAGACAATTGGTCGGCTGGATTCTGCTTTTGCAACGCTTTTAACTGGCCTTTCAACTGTCGCAAGGAAAAGGGCACATTCATTTTCGGCGTGACGAAAAGCGTCTGAACGAACACGACCGTCCCCAGAAAAAATAGTACGCCCGCAATGAGCAGAATCAGACGCAGGCGCGGCCAACGCTTTCCCGTCGGATCGGAGAAAACGAACGGCGTGACTTCTTCTGGGGGGAACTCCTGCATGCGGTGCCTATAATCGCTCAAGCGCAAAAATAAGAAAATCCGATTCTGTTATTCGACGTTGGACGCCAAGCGCATGATGTTGAACGTTAATTCTGAATGCAAATCGAGGTGGATAGACTGCCCACTGGACACGCAGGTATCGCTGCGCGTTTGAAAAAATGTCCCACTATCCATTCCTGCGCTTGGGTTGTTCCGGGCGCAACGGTGATTGGCGACGTGATTCTCGAGGAGGAATCAAGCGTTTGGTACGGCGCGGTGTTGCGCGGCGATATCAATCGGATAATTGTCGGCCCGCGGTCGAATATCCAGGATAATGCCGTCGTTCACGTCGACACAAATTATCCAACAACCATGGGCGAACTGGTTACCGTTGGTCACACTGCCATCGTACACGCATGCAAAATCGACAATGAAGTGCTCGTCGGCATGGGCGCGATCATTCTCGACGATGTGGAAGTCGGGGCGCGCTCGATCATCGGCGCAAACGCTCTTGTCACAATCGGGACTAAGATTCCTCCCGGATCACTCGTGCTGGGATCGCCGGCGAAAATCCGTCGTCAACTAAGCCTCGATGAACAAAAGGATGTCGCCCGGTGGGCTTGGAGTTATGTCGAAACAGCAAAACAATATCGCGAATTTTACTGAACGATTTGCCGCCAGAAAAAACACCAAACAATTTATGAGAACTATCTTCGGTTCCGCAATAGCTGTGCTCTTAGCCCTGGGCTTCTCCTTGACGCGGTCCTCTGCCGAAGAGACGCAGTCCGGAGAGATGCGCCTTTATCCGGTGACGACTATTGAATGGAAAGCAGGGCCAGCGGCTTTGCCTCCTGGCGCAAGGATGGCTGTACTCGAAGGAGACCCAACGAAAGAAGGCCCGTTCGTAGTGCGTTTTCAGTTTCCTGAGGGCTATCATGTCCCGCCGCATACCCATCCAAAAACCGAGCGTGTCACTGTGATTTCGGGTGCTCTTTATCTCGCGACCGGAGAAGCGCTCGATCGCGGCAGCGCCAAAAAACTTCCGGCTGGCTCCTTCGGTTACTGGCCGGCCGGCATGAAACACACGGCGTGGTCTGAAGGTGAAACAGTTATCCAACTTCATGGCGTCGGACCATGGCAGATCAACTACGTGAATCCCGCCGACGATCCAAGGAACGCAAAGAAATCACACTGACGGCTAGGGCAAGTGAGCTTCTATAAACTCTTGGCGAGTTCTTGCGCTTTCTCGCGCAATAATTCTCCCGCCCGCTTCATTTGTTCCTTCTCGCTAATGCCGAAGCGCGCGAGTTGATAGACTTCATCAAACAACTCGTGCACCTGTTCGTTTCCGTCATAGCGCCCGGCAATTGCGAAAACTTTCTTGCCAAATTTTCGTGCCAATCTCGCAACGCCTGTCGGCGTTTTTCCCTCCAAAGTCTGCCGATCCAAACTCCCTTCCCCTGTGATAACAACATCGACACCTTTCATTTTTGACTCGAGGCCGACGGCTTCCGCGACAACATCGAAACCGGACCGAATCGTCGCGCCGCAGAAACTCATCAGACCAAATCCGAGTCCACCCGCCGCGCCCGCGCCGGGCCTGTCGCGATAGTCAAAACCAAATTCCTCAGCGACAACGTCGGCTAGCCTGATGAGTGCCCGTTCCAAGACACTGAGCTCATCCTCGCTCGCGCCCTTTTGCGGACCAAATACTCGTGTCGCTCCATTTTCGCCGAGCAACGGATTCTGCACATCAACTGCCGCAATGATTTTCGGCAACTTCAAATCTTCCGGCTTTTCGATCCGGCCAAGATTGACCAAATCGGTCACGCATTCTCTGTCTTTCTCCTGCTCATGCTCATGCTCATGCTCATGCTCGTAATCGAATCGAAATCCCAAAGCTCTTGCCATCGCAGATCCGCCATCATTTGTCGCGCTGCCGCCAAGACCGATGATCATTTTGTTCGCCCCTCGACTGGCTGCGTCCAAAATCATTTCACCAACACCGAACGTGGTCGCGCGAACCGGATCTCGTTCGCTTTCAGATAACCGTCGCATTCCGGCGGCTTCGCTCATTTCCATTACTGTCAGTTTCCCGTCTTCAATCCACGCGTAGCGCGCCTCGATTTCACGACCAATTGAATCGTGTGCTTTGCATTTCAACCATGACCCTCCGCGCGCTTCGCAAATCGCTTCTGCCGTTCCCTCGCCGCCGTCCGCCATCGGCACGATGTCGATCTTGGCGTCCGGCAAAGCGGCGCGCAGACCTTTCGCGATGTTTTCCGCGACTTCTCGCGCGTTGAGCGCGCCTTTGAATTTATCCGGAGCGATCAGGATTCGCATCGCAACAATTGTAGGGCGGCTGCGTCAGCCGCCGAACAAAAAAAGGCGTTTCACAGAATGGAGCCGCGGGGGACGCGAGCGACATAGACGGGCAGCTCGTTAGAGCGAGAGAGCGGGAGCGAGCGAGTCAAACGCCCTACAATTCGGAGGCCGCAGCGCGACGTCCCTACCCTTTCAACTTCCTCTCTAAAATTTCGCCGGCCAACTGCGGATTAGCCTTCCCTTTTGATAACTTGATCACCTGGCCCTTAAGAAAATTGAGGGAGGAGATGTTGCCGGCTTTGAAGTCTGCGACCGGCTTGGGATTGGCAGCGATTACATCGTCGCATAATTTTTCGATGGCACTTAAATCGCTTAGTTGCTCGATTCCCTTTTCTTTCACAATCGCGGGCGCACTTCTACCGCTGGCAAACATCTCCGCGAAAACTTCTTTGCCTTGCTTGCCGCTGATTTTTCCGCTGTCGATCAGATTGACCAACTCATCAAGCGCCTCTGGTGGAATCGGACAATCGTTGATGGTTTTACCGGCGCTACTGAGGGCGTTCTGTAGGTCGTTCAGAATCCAGTTTGAGACATTCTTCGGTTTCTTTGTGCCTTTGGCCGCCGCTTCAAAATAACGCGCGAGATCAAGATCGCTCGCCAGCACGGCGGCATCGTACGGGCTTACCTGATATTGCTGGACAAAACGGCCTCGTTTCGCTTTCGGCAACTCAGGCACCCGCTGTCGCACTTGGGCCAGAAGCGCTTCAGTTTTTACCGGCACAAGGTCAGGATCCGGGAAGTAGCGGTAATCATGCGCGAATTCTTTTGTCCGCATCAAAAACGATTCGCCGGCGGCGTCATTCCATCCACGTGTCTCTTGCTCGAGTGTGTCGCCATTCTTCAGTGCACTGATTTGACGTCGGATCTCGTACGCCAGGGCCCGTCGCACTCCGCTGATTGAATTCAGGTTCTTGATCTCGATCTTCGCTCCAAGCTCTTTCTGCGACTCCGGTCGCACCGACACGTTGCAGTCACAGCGGAGTTGTCCCTTCTCCATATCGGCATCGCTTACCGCTCCGTAGATTAAGATTTGCTTGAGGGACGTGAGAAACGCGAACGCTTCCTCCGGCGAATTGATTTCCGGTTGCGTCACGATCTCCATCAACGGTATTCCGGCACGATTGAAGTCGATTCCCGTGCTGTTCTCAAAATGGAAGCTTTTCGCCACGTCTTCCTCGAGATGAATACGCACCAGATGAACTTCCTTATCGGGCGTAGCGATATTTTTCTGTGCGTCCTTCGGGTAAGCGAGATCATGTAAGGGGACCGCGCCGGTGGTGCAAAGCGGCATGTCATACTGCGAAATCTGATAGTTCTTCGGCATGTCCGGATAGAAATAGTTTTTGCGATCGAACTTGCAGATGGGTGCAATGTCACATCCGAGCATGAGTCCACTCAGCACCGTCATCCGCAGCGCCTCATGGTTCATCACCGGCAATGCGCCGGGCAGACCAAGGCAGACCGGGCAGGTGTGCGTATTGGGTTCCGCTCCAAACTCGACCGGAGAAGCGCAAAACATCTTCGAACGCGTCTTGAGCTGCACGTGCACTTCCAGGCCGATGGTGGCGAGATACTTCATGCCGATTCCGTATATTCGTTGAAGCGTTAAAGCGTTAAAGCGTTAAAACACGCGTCATTCCGAGCCAAGCCACGAACCTCACAAACACACGGCGGGCTCGCGAATGACTTGGTGCTCATCGCGTCATGCGTAACTTGAGAGATCCTTCGCATTCGCTCAGGATGACCACGCTCCCGCTTCAACGCTTCAACGGTTTAACGGTTGACGAATTCTGCTCCAGCGCATAATCGAGCGCGCGCTGAATATCGAATTTCCTGACTCGCTCCGCGAGGACCGGATCATTTGCCGCATCGATGACACGAGGATTTTGAAGGAGATCGACGAATCGCCTTTCCGCGATCAGATCGGCGATTTCCGGATCGCTTCGCAACGCGACGATCTTTGGATGCTCGCTCAATTCGCGGGCCCCCGGGAACGTCAGAAATTTCTCCGCACGTTCCGGGCTGGAAAGAACGCTCCCGGCTTTCTCCAGCGTTTCATATGTTCTGTGCGAAATCGGATCGGTGCCCTTGAACACGCTTCCAAGCAGACCTAGTTCGAGCGAATTCTTCAGGCGTGCCAGTGATGTCGCGAGCGCCGGCACGCCATCGTCTGATTCCGAAAGAAAACGGCGGCGCACATCGAGAGCACGCGAGGTTGCATCTTGTGCATCATGCGCTGCCGCGCGCGGCCGGCTGCGAGCTTGCCCTTGAGCGAGGGCGCCAATTGCTCGCACACTCGCGACAGTCAGCCAAAGCAGAAAAACGCCGAAAAACAATCCAAGGATCGCGCCCGCAAAACCGTAAATAAGATAGACCAGTCCGGATGCTTGCTGAGAAGTTCGCTTAAACAAAATCGCTCCGATGCCGCTTACGAGCGCATAGGCGGCCAGCGCAAGTATTGCGCCGCATAAGATCGACAAAACGGGGTCAGGCATTTTGCAAAAGGACCGCGCGACGGGAACACACAAGCTGCCTCCTAGAAACGCAGCTCCGTAGGCAGCGCCAAGGGCTATAAGCCGCGTAATCTGACGCATCAAACCCAATCGCCAGCCCCGCACGACTTCGAATAAAATCAAAATGACGCCAAAAGAAATGAATACCACCTGCCAAAGTGGCGACCCGGCCACTGCTTGGGTTTCAGACGTCACTGTGGTCGACCATCAATTGCCCGCTGCCGCAAAGCATGATCGCAAAGCACCAACGCGACCATCGCTTCCACGATCGGCACCGCGCGGGGAAGAACGCACGGATCATGGCGTCCGCGCGCAGCGAGCTGAGTTTGCTTGCGCGAACTGGTCACCGTCTTCTGTTCGTGGGCGATCGTAGCTGTTGGCTTAAACGCGACGCGAAAATAAATCTCCTCCCCATTACTGATGCCGCCCTGCACGCCGCCGGAATTGTTAGTTGCCGCGCGAACTCTCCCGCCGCGCATCTCAAATGGATCGTTATGCTGCGTGCCCCGCATCCGCGTCGCCGCAAATCCGGAACCAATCTCGAATCCCTTCGTTGCCGGTATGCTAAGCATCGCTTTAGCCAGATCCGCATCGAGCTTGTCGAAAACCGGTTCACCGAGTCCGGCCGGAATGCCGCGAACCACGCATTCAATCACGCCGCCAACCGAATCGCCTTTGTCGCGAATCTCTTCGATCAGCGACACCATCTTTTTCGCCGCCACGGCATCCGGGCAGCGAACAATATTCTTCTCGATCTCCTTCCCCTTTACAGTGGAACGATTGATTTTCGCAACGACTTCGTGAATTTGCGTGACGTAGGCGACAATCTCGAATTCCGCATACAGCATCGACAATATTTTCTTTGCAACTGCGCCTGCTGCCACGCGGCCGATAGTCTCCCGCGCCGAAGCGCGGCCACCGCCCTGCCAGTTTCGTATTCCATATTTGGCTTCATAGGTGAAGTCGGCATGCGAGGGTCGAAATTTCTCTGCGATCTCCATGTAGTCCTCTGGTCGCGCGTCTTTGTTGCGGACGAGAATCGCGATCGGAGTGCCCAATGTTTTGACGCCAAAGACACCAGAAAGAATTTCGCAGCGATCTTCTTCTTTCCGCTGCGTTGCGATCTTACTTTGACCTGGACGGCGGCGGTCCAGCTCCAGTTGGATCTGTGCCTCGGACAGTTCAATGTTCGGCGGGCAACCGTCGATGACCACGCCGACACCGCCCCCGTGTGATTCGCCAAAAGTAGTGACGCGAAAGAGCTGGCCAAAGGTACTGCCCATTGCGCGAAGACGTTAAACCAAAGCCGCAAAAACTGTCGAGCGTTTCTAAAGTTGTCTAGTAGGACGCGACCGCCGGGCGCGCCGCGGCGCGTGGGGCGACGCAGCCGAGCACTACGCGCGGTTAAACCGATAAGTGGAGCAAAAAGCTTATTTCGGGCTGAGGAAGCAGACAAACCGGTAGTAGATCGCCTCGGAGAAATTGCCAAGGCGCGAGGGATTCCTCGCGCGCAGATCGCGCTCGCGTGGTTGCTTCACAAGCCTGCGGTAACGGCGCCGATTGTTAGCGCAACTAAACCTCACCATCTCGAAGAAGTAGTGGTGGCTCTGGACGTGAAACTATCCGACGCGGAAATCGAAGAGCTCGAGGCTACACACGTGCCTCATCGCATTGCCGGATTCCAATAATCAAGATTTCGAGAGAATGTTAACGTGGCGGCAGCGGGTAACCTTTTAAGAGCATCAATTGAGCTATCACTATGCTTCCTGATTACATCGACTTCTTAATTAAACGATTTGAGAACCCGGATGAGGTTCGCACTTTTGAGAAAGGACGGTTTGAACTCATCAAGATCGGCGGAATGACGATCGGCCGGGCGACATATGAACCCGGCTGGAAATGGTCGCAGCATATCGCACCAGTAGCGGGGACGTCCCTTTGTCAGGTGGAGCACATTGGCATGGTGATCTCGGGACAAGCTGCATGCGCCATGGAGGATGGAAGGTCCTACATGATGAAGCCTGGAGACATCTTTTACATCGGTCCCGGGCACGACAGTTGGGTCGTGGGCGACCAACCTTATGTTTCTCTTCACTTTCTCGGAGCAGAAAAATATGCCCATGACTGATAGACCGCTCCCGTTTCGAAATCCACTGTATCGCACTACACTTGGGCGAGCGTATCCGACGGATGGCCTCTAGTCGACGAATTGACGTGGAATGACCACGTGATTGAAACCACGCATCTGCGACCGCGTGGCTAAATCGCTTCGAGCGCGCTCTTCAAATCGTCGATTAAATCGCGGACATCTTCTACGCCCACCGAAAGCCTGACGAGCGAATCGGTAACGCCCAGCTTTTCACGCTGTTCCTTCGGGACCGAAGCATGCGTCATGAGCGCCGGGTGATTGATCAGGCTTTCCACGCCGCCCAGGCTTTCAGCCAGCGAAAAAAGGTGCGTGTTCTCCAGAAAACGCCTGGTATCCGCGAGATCCCCTTTCAAGATAATCGTTACAATTCCGCCAAAGCCGCGCATTTGCTGACGCGCCAGATCGTGGTGCGGATGGGACTTTAGTCCCGGGTAACGGACGGATTTCACCTCTCGCTGTTCCTCCAACCAGCGCGCAATCTCAAGGGCGTTTGCGCAATGGCGCTCCATTCGGAGCGGCAATGTCTTCAAGCTGCGCAGCACAAGAAAACTGTCGAATGCGCCGGCGATTGCGCCGACTGAGTTTTGCAGGAATGCAATTTGATCGGCGAGTTCCTTGTTGTCGCCGACTACGACGACTCCGCCTACCAGGTCGGAATGACCGTTCAAATACTTTGTCGCAGAATGCACCACGATGTCGAATCCGGTCTCAATCGGACGTTGAATCCAAGGCGTCGCAAATGTGTTATCGCAAACCGAGATGATTTTGCGCTCCCGCGCAATCTTCGCGATTGCTTCAAGATCGATTAGCTTCAGCAGTGGATTGCTCGGCGTTTCGATCCAAACCATGCGCGTATTTGGTTTGATGGCGCGCTCCAGATCTTTCGCGTCGGTCAGATCAGCATAAGTAAAATCAAGGTTTGCCGACCGACGACGGACCTTATCGAACAACCTGAATGTGCCGCCGTAAAGATCGTCACTTGCAACGATATGCGAGCCGCTCTCAAGCAGTTCAAGCACTGTGGCCATCGCAGCGAGGCCGGAGGCAAACGCGAAGCCGCGCGTGCCGCTTTCCAAATCGGCGATGCACTTTTCATAAGCGAGCCGGGTGGGATTGATCGAGCGCGCGTAATCGTAGCCTTTGTGCTTTCCCGGACTTTTCTGCACGTACGTCGATGTTGCATAAATCGGCGTCATCACCGCACCAGTGAAAGGGTCGGGCGCCTGCCCCGCGTGAATTGCACGCGTGGCGAATTCGAGTTGCTTTTTCATATCAACGCAATTTAGCTGCGAATCAGGCGGTTAGCCCTGATAAAATCAGGTCCAGGCCGTGCGAGCGAAGATTCACTGCTTCGGCATGTGCAACCGCAAGTATGAGAGCAGATCGGAACGCGTGACCAGCCCGAGGAATTTGTAATCTTCCATCACAATGGCCACGCGGCCGCGATCAAATACATCCAAAAGATCCTTGATCGTCGCTTTGGGCGAGAGAGTTTCGAGCTTGGAGGTCATCGCATTCTTGACCGGATCATTAAAGTGCAAGGGATCGCGGTGCACTTTCACAAGCACATCGGATTCATCGATAATCCCGAGCGCACGTCCATCTTGATCGACCACGGGAAGCTGCGAGACATCCGCGCCACGCATCCGTTTGAACGCGGTCAGCAATGTGTCCGTCGGTCCAATGGAAATTACTTCGCCAGCCTCGTAACGATGCGAGATCAGATCGCTCAAATCGCCATGCGGCGGACGATGAATGAAACCTTGCTCCGCCATCCAGAAATCGTCGAACATCTTGGAAAGATATTTGTTCCCGGTATCAACCACGAAGCTGACGACGCGCTTCGGTTTCGTCTGTTTACGGCAATAACGAAGCGCCCCAGCGACAAGTGTGCCCGTGGAAGATCCGCCGAAAATTCCTTCCTTGCGCAACAGCTCGCGCACCGTCGCAAAGCTTTCCGCGTCATCAATCTCGAATGCTTCGGTTACGAGTGACATGTCGGCGATCTCAGGAATAAAATCCTCGCCGATGCCTTCGACGGCCCAACTGCCTGCTTCGAGCAGCTTGCCTGACTTAACATACTCGTAAAGTATGGAACCCTTTGGGTCGGCCAAAACCATTTCGATGCCGCGCCGCGGTTTAACGCGATTGAAAAATCGCCCGAGACCAGTCAGGGTCCCACCGGAACCGACGCCTACGACAATCGCATCGATATCGTGCCGCATTTGTTCCCAAATTTCCGGCCCCGTCGTGCGCTCGTGCGCCAAAGGATTTGCAGGATTCCCGAATTGATTCACATAGAACGCCCCCGGGATTTCCTCGGCAAGTCGCGCAGCCACATCCTGGTAATATTCAGGATGGCCGCGCGTCACGTCCGAACGGGTGATCCGCACTTCAGCGCCGAGCGCTTTCACATGCGAGATTTTTTCCTGCGACATTTTATCGGGAATCACGAGCAAGACGCGGTAGCCTTTCGCGCCGGCAACTAGTGCAAGGCCCAAACCGGTGTTGCCGGCTGTGGCCTCGACTACCGTGCCGCCGGGTTGCAATTTCCCTTCGTCTTCCGCAGCTTCGATCATCGACAGCGCGATCCGATCCTTGATCGATCCGCCTGGATTTTGATTTTCAAGCTTGAGAAAAAGCTGACATGGACCGGTGTCGAGCTGCGTGACTTCTACCAACGGTGTGTCGCCAATCAGCGACAGAATTTGCGGCGGACGTTTTGAATTGATGTGAGGAACAGTTGGAGTCTCGAGCATTGGGAATCCTTAGGGGGAGCCTATTGCCGGTTCGCCTTTATGCGACCATTCCGATTTGCTGTCTTCGAGAAATTGCTGGAGCACAGGGAAACGGACTTCGCCGTAGTTCAATGCGTAGCGGAGATCGCCGCCTTTGTAAATCCAAGTCGTAGGAATCCACGAAAGCGGCATCCCGGCGAATTGCTTGATTTTGTTGTCCCCTTTTCGCGGCCCCGGGTCAGCCAGGATCGTGACGTTCGGTTGGTCTGCGATTTGGAATTTCTGCAAGATCGCATGGCCGTCGTCGCCATCGTTCCAAATAGACAGGAAATAGAACTTCACTTGTGGATTCTCTTTAGCCATTTTGAGCCAGCCGCCGCTCTTCAATTCCGCCTGGCAATTGGAGCACCACGGCGCCCAAAGATGCACGACGCTGAGATCGGATGATTTGATCGCTTCTAGGATTTTTTGCTCGGCGGGAGACTCAGCGCGGAGCGATGTGGCTGCGAGAAGCGTGGCCAAGGTCAACAAGCGGAACGGCGACATATTGATGTGGAAAGATACAGGGGAAACGCCCAACCCTCAACGTCCAACGCCCAACATTCAACGCCGGTCATTGCGAGCGGAGCGAGGAACTCCACATTCGAAGCTAGGATCACAAAAGTCATTCTGCGTGATGCAGCAGCGAGTGGGTAAGGTCCTTCGCTTCGCTCAGGATGACAGCTCGCATTATCCCTCGCATGTCATTTGACCTGCGCGCGGAAAACGCCTACTATGGCGTCCCGCTTCCGCGGCTCAGTTTCGCGGAAATCTTCCCCGAAGAATTTCGGGGCTGCAGCGCCTGAAGGAGGCCCATTTAATTTTATGATTCACATGCAGGATGTAATGTCCAAGCCGATGCCGGACTTCCGGGAGGGAAGCATCGTCAAGGGACGCATTTTGGAAATTCGACCGCGCGAAGTGTTGGTGGATGTCGGATACAAATCCGAGGGCGTCATTCCATTGGCAGAATTTGATGATGTCGATTCCCTCGAGGTCGGCGACGAGGTGGACGTGCTTCTGGAGCGGTTGGAAAACGAAGAAGGCATGGTTGTTCTGTCGAAGGAGAAAGCCGCTTACCGCCAAAATTGGAACAAGATCGTCGGTGTGTTCGAAGGCGACGGCCTCATCAAAGGCAAGGTGAAATCGGTGGTGAAAGGCGGCCTGATGGTAAACATCGGCGTTGAGGCATTTTTGCCGGCATCCCAAATCGACGTTGTGCCCCCAAAAGATCTACAGCAATTCGTTGGCAACACGTACGATTTCAAAATCGTTAAGCTCAATGACGATCGCAAAAATGTCGTGCTGAGCCGGCGGGAAGTAATCGAGAAGGAGCGAAGCGAAAAACGCCTGAAATTCATGGAAGGCGTGAACGTGGGCGACCGCGTAACCGGCACGGTGAAAAACATCACCGATTTCGGCGCATTCATCGATCTCGATGGGATGGACGGCTTGTTGCACGTCACCGACATGACCTGGGGCCGGCTGGGGCATCCCAACGAGTTATTGAAGGTCGGGCAACAGTTGGAAGTCGTTGTCCTCGACATCAACAAGGAAAAAGAGCGCGTGTCGCTGGGACTTAAACAAACTCAGAGGAATCCGTGGGACCAGATCGAGGAGCGTTTCCCAGCAGGCCAGCGCATTAAAGGCAAGATCACCAATCTTGTTCCCTACGGCGCGTTTGTTGAGATCGAGGAGGGCGTGGAAGGACTAATCCATGTCTCAGAGCTTTCGTGGACGAAGCGCATCATGCGCCCATCTGACATCCTCAGTGTTGGCCAGGAAGTGGAAGCTGTCGTGCTCGGTGTGAACAAAGAAGAACAGAAAATTTCACTGGGTCTTCGCCAGCTCGAGCAGAATCCGTGGGATGAAATCGAGAAGAAATTCACCATCGGCAGCCAGGTGAAAGGCAAGATCCGCAACATGACCGCCTACGGCGCCTTCGTGGAATTGGAAGAGGGCATCGACGGAATGATTCACGTTTCCGATTTGAGCTGGACCCGCAAGATCAATCATCCCAGCGAAGTCTTTAAGAAAGGCGACGAAATCGAAGCCGTAGTGATCGACATCGACAAGGTAAACCAACGGATCAGCCTTGGGATCAAACAACTCACAGAAGATCCCTGGAAGACAATCGATGAGAAATACAAGATCGGCGACCTGGTTAAGGGCAAGGTAACGAAGCTCGCCAGCTTTGGCGCGTTTGTGCAGCTGCAAGACGATATCGATGGCCTGGTGCACATCTCGCAATTGAGCGAAGATCACGTCGCGAAAGTAAAAGATGTTCTCAAAGTCGGTCAGGAAGTCGAAGCGCGCGTCATAAAAGTGGACAAGGTTGAGCGCCGCATTGGATTATCGATCAAGGCCGCGAATTACACCGAGGAACAACTACGCAAGGAAGCCGAAGCGCTGGACATCCTCCGCCCGGGCGAAGACATGGTCGGCCTTGAGAAAGCATTCGCCGCAGCCGAACAGGAAGAATATCGCCCCGGCGAATCTAAGAAGGCAGAAAAGGAATCAAGCGAGCCTAAGCGCGAGTCGAAGAAAGATTCAAAGAAAAAATAGGTTCCGCGGACCCATCCATGTCCCGGACAGCTTCAGGTTTGCTTCAGAATCAAAAGCGGCGCAGAGCCGCCGCACTCCAGGACGCGAGCGAGTAATCTGGGCCGGATTCAGGACGCATGTCTTGCAGAGCGATGTCGTCTCGTCGAGCGAACAAAAACTTTATGTTACCCCATGAGTCGCTAACTTGGGACTCGCGTTGGGAGTCCTGGCGCAAAAGGAGGTTCCGAAGTTATGCGATCTGCTTGGAGTGGAGATAGCCGCGAGAATTCCATCGTTCGCGAGTCGAGATCGCGGCAAGCGACTCGATAATGCGCTTCAGATACCCCAATGTCTGCTATGGCCTGATTGCCTATATAGCTTCGCTGCTCGGCACGTTGTTGTTGGCAAATGAGCTGGCCAGACCCTGGGCTGTATTCATGTTGATCAGTGCGGCAGCGCTGGGCGTAATTACTTGGGGACGGCAAGAGTGGATACCGGCGTTTCCACTGCGCTATTCTATTAATGCCATATCCGGTTTCAATCGCAGCCGCCTTTTCTATTTGCTCGGGGTAATAAGTGCGATCCTGGTTGGGCTGGGGGCAGACCTTCGTTACCTGGCCGCCCCGAACGACACGTTTGGGCTAGCCGGTCTTCTATGGTTGGCAAGCATAGGCTTGTTGCTGTGCGCTGCATTCGTGGGATCGCAGTCAGCCTCATATGGTACTAATGACCCGCATCTCACGCCGTGGACGAATTGGGAGATCGTGATACTCGCTGCGCTGACCCTCGTCGCGTTGTTTACCCGAGTTTGGGACCTGACCGGCTTCCCGGACAATATTTACCCGGACGAAATAATGACCGGCACTATCGCCACTCAATCTTATATTACGGGTACCGGTTCCATTCCGTCAATCTTCAGCACTTTGTGGCACGGAATCGATCTACCTGCGCTGTGGTTTTGGATCGTATCACGATTTCTCAAAGTGGGTGGCAACACTCTTGCGACGCTAAGGCTTCCCGCTGCTTTATTCGGCGCTGCTACGGTTCTCCCGTTATATGGGCTCATTCGCGGAACATGGGGAAGGAATGCCGCAATAGCGGGAACCGCCATTCTGGCGTTTAGCGCCTCTAATATCCACTACAGTCGCCTCGCGCTTAATAACATCACAACACAGTTCTTCTGGACAGCGTGCTTCTTCTTTCTATTGCGTGGAATACGGTCACGCCGGCCGTTGGATTGGACACTGGCTGGCCTGTCGGCAGGACTAAGCGAATACTTCTACTATGGCACACGGCTGTTGCCATTTATCCTGATTCTGTTCAATGGTTACATATTGGCTTTTAACTGGAGACAGGCGCGTCAATATCTGAGTGGTTTCTTGTTATTGGCCGGTAGCTATGTGATAGGGTTTGGCCCTCTCCTGTTCTACTTTATCTGGAAGCTCAATCTGTATTTCGGTCGAGGGGCGAGCTTGATGATATGGTCTCCTCATATTCCAACCAGCTTCAAGGATTTCCCCAGCATGTGGAAGATAGTTTGGCCTGTATTCCGCGAGAACCTGCTTGGCATTAGTACTCATAGCTCACAAGACATCATATTCTATGCACCACTGCTCCTGCCTGTCGAAGCCGCTCTGCTTGTGTTAGGTGTTGCGTTACTCCTATGGCACTGGCGTCACCCAGCCGCGTTCCTCATGCTCATTTCGGGAGTCGGTGTCTTGCTCATAGGCGGCACGCTTGTTGCCTATCCCAACAGTGTTCCACCTTTGATTAACCACTGGACTCCGGCTTTCCCGGCCTTCTACGTTGCGCTAGCGGTGCCCATAGGCGCATGGGCGGCATCTGCGGAGGTAGAACTGCCAGACCGGCGGTGTTGGGTTTTGCCTGCGACGCTCGCCATTGGCTTATCAGTGCTTTGCTGGCTCAACCTCAGTTTCTACTTTCATCGCTATTACGCCAATCCTGCGAGCCTAAGGAGCAGCGCATACAGGTCGGCCCAACAGAACTATGAAATTCAAACTGCCCAGAGCCGATATCAGGCATCGCTTGGCCCGGGATACCACGTATTTGCCATCGGCAAAGGCTCGACGCCCTACGATGCGACAACGACGCCATACCTGGTGGCGAACCAGGAGTGGACTATGCTATCTAACCCTTCTGCCGAGTTATCCTCGATACCCGCTGCGAACAAGGGGCTGGCATTCCTCTTCTTTCCACGAAATGAGCAATATCGGGAACTGACGCATAAACTGTATCCAGGCGGCGTAGACGGCGAGGTGACCACAAAGCGGGGCAAGCACCTATTCTACACGTACGTGCTGCGCCCAAGACAAGCGCGAGCCGACCCATAAACGACGCTGAAAGCTGTGTTGAATGTTGTAGCCGCCGCGCCGCGTCGAGGCGTTCCAGTTGTATCGCTTCGTGGCGGCACGGCGACACAGCGCCGTGACTACAACACATGCGTCAATGGGATAGCGTCCAGACGGTTCTTCTCACCACGGCTCGACATGACGATCATGGCTGATTATAAATCGTCAGGCCATGCCACTTAATTCTTCTCAATCCAAGCGGCGATTGCGAATAATCGCGATCGCTTTGGCATTTGCGATGGCTGGCTGCGGAAGCTCCACCATCGAAGGCAAATGGCGCCTGATGGGAGGATCAAATGCAATCCTGTGGGAATTTTCGGCAAATGGCGTCGTCTTAGTCGGGGACGTGCGTGGCAGGTACAAACTCGGCCACGAAGATCGAATCAAAATCCAGACACCGTTCGCAACTGCAGTTTACCAAATGAAAATTTCCGGCGACCGGATGACCCTGCAAGAACTCGGCGGCTCCAAGCTTGAGTTTACGAGAATAAGGGAAACGCACCGCTGATCTGTGTTCCGGTAAAGCCTCAGGAGTTTCATCACCGTTAACTCTTTTCGTGTCGCGGTTTTTTGTTCGTACCGCGCCTGGAGGTTCTGTTCCTTTGTAGCGTGCCAGACGTGTCAGTATCGATTGGCGGAGTGTGATGAAGAGCCAGCGAGCGGCCCAGCTCTTTTTCGTCGGTCAGATCGAGGCGCAATGGAGTGACTGAGACCCAGTTGTGTTCCACAGCCCAGCGATCAGTTCCCTCCTCGGCTCCTTGCAAATGGGATAACCGTGAACCAGAAAATTTGCCGACCCATGGGATCTTTGCTGGGGACAACTTTGCCATCGTACTGTCGGACAGACTGGCGGGTCCACCGAATGCCTCGTGGTTTCTCGGGGAAATTCACGTTCACCAGAGGCATCGTTTTTTCCTCTAGCAGCATATGGATCACTTTCGCCACGTACGGATCGAGTTTGGCGAAATCTGGCTCCTTGTTTTCGCTCACGGATGCACTGAACGCGATGCTACGCGCTCCGAGCAACGCAGCTTGTTTTGCAGCGCCAAGGTGCCGGAATGCCAGCAGGAATTACCAAGATTCAAACCGAGATTGATTCCCGAAAGAACGAGATCGACATGCTGCCAATGATGCGTTCCGAGCGCAACGCAATCAGCTGGAGTACCGTTCACGCTGTAGGCTTCGAAATCGCCCAGGCGAATCCGCTTGTACCGAAGCGGCCGTGAGGAAGTAATTGCGTGGCTCATCGAAGATTGCTCCACGTCCGGCGCAACAATGCGGACCTCACCAAAACGCGACGCGACTTTCGCCAGGGCCATAATGCCGGGACTATAGATACCATCGTCGTTCGAAATTAGAATTCGCATGTCCTTATTTTATGAAACGTGTGCCAGATTGTTTTTGGCCGAACCGTTCCAGGTAGTATCTACGATTGCGAAAGAGGATGCGAATCACACTGATACACAATGCTGGCGATGCAAAACATGGCGGAAAGCAACTGATGGCGGCATTGGCCAAAGCTGGGCATCACGCCACTTACCAATCCACGAAAGAACCCGGCTTAAAAAAAGCGCTCAAGCAACCTGCTGACCTGGTGCTTGCCGCCGGGCGGTGACGGGACAGCTGCAAAGGTTGCCTTCCGCCTTATCGATAGCGGCATTCCGTTGAGCGTTCTACCACTAGGTACGGCAACAACCTCGCGCGGGCGCTCGGGTTCGTCGCTTCTCCAGAGGAAATCATCGTGAGGCTCGAAGGCGGAAAAAAACAGGTCTTTGACGTGGGACTTGCGACTGGCCCGTGGGGCGAACGATATTTTTTTGAAGGCGTCGGCGGCGGATTGCTCGCGGATTACGTTTGGGCCGCAAAGAAAGAAGAGAAAGAGAACGGGAAGGCTGAAAAACTTTCCAAAGAACAACAGATGGCGCGCCATGGCGCACTATTGCGCAGAATGCTGCATGACTATCCGGTCCGTCGATGGAAGATCGAAATCGACGGAAAAGATATTTCCGGCCCGTATATTCTTTGGGAGGCGATGAACATTCGCTCAGGTGGTCCCGCACTGCACCTGGCGCCGCAGGCCGCGACCAGGGATGGGCGATTCGATTTTGTTTGTGCGCGCGCAGCGGATCGCGCGCGTTTAATGGAACATTTCGACGCACGTGTAGCTGGGAAGAAGAGCAAGTCTCCTCTGCCGACGCGAAGATTCCGAGAATTGCGGATCATTTGGAAGGGATCCACAATCCATTTGGACGACGAACTTTGGCGGGACAAGAAAAAGACCAAGAAGTCGGTCGACGAAATCAAGATCACGGTCAAACCGTCGGCGCTAATCATTCTTCAACCAGCTGCGACGATCAAAATCTAGATCGCGCCATTTGCCTTTTTCACAAAGACGTAGTTGATCAGCGAATCAGAATTCTGCGCTGCCGGGCGTGCGAGCAAATGGGATAACGTCGCGGATGTTCGGGACGCCAGTAATGAACATCAGCATTCGCTCGAAACCGAGACCGAAACCGGAATGCGGCGCGGTACCGTAACGGCGAAGATCGAGGTACCATTTGTAATCGGCAGGATCCATGTTGTGCCGGCGCATGTTCTCCTCCAGCATCTCGAGTCGCTCTTCGCGCTGGCTGCCA
>DATIOX010000061.1:0-2795 GCA_035472675.1 Candidatus Dormiibacterota bacterium | reverse complement strand
TGCCGGTAAGGCAGCTGTGGCTGCCGCAGCAAGCGGCTCCGCGGTAAAGCACGGCTGGCAATACTGGACGTTGCTGAGTGTTGGTCTGGCAGCCACAGTCATCGTTACGATCTGGGTCACAAAAATCGCGCGCAACGCGCTTAAATCCCAGGCTTTCCAGGAATAACGCAACCTAATAAAGTTTCGAATTACTATGATCGAAGCCCACACCAAAGAAACCGTTGTTCGTCAGCGATACGCAGCCGGAGCAAAAGAACGCGCGGACAAGCTCTGTTGCCCGGTCGATTACAATTCCGATTATCTCAAGGTGATTCCACAGGAAGTAATCGAGCGTGATTACGGTTGCGGTGATCCATCGCGTTACTTGTACGAAGGCGAAACGGTTTTCGACCTTGGCAGCGGTACGGGAAAAGTCTGTTTCATCGCTGCCCAAATCATCGGTCCCAAAGGCAAAGTGATCGGCATCGACATGACCGATGAAATGCTCGAGGTCGCGCGGCGCAACGCACCGATCGTGGCCGAACGCATTGGTTACGCGAACGTACAATTTCGCAAAGGTCGCATCCAGGACCTCGCGCTCGATCTCGAATTGTTAGATCGACAATTGAAACGGAACCCCATCGCAGATGCGGCTTCGTTTCTCGCCGCCGACGAATTGGCGGAGGAGTTGCGCGTCAAACATCCGCTCGTTGCCAGCGACTCAGTTGATGTAGTTGTTTCCAACTGCGTCCTCAACCTGGTCGAGCCGAAATCAAAACGACAACTTTTTGCCGAGATCTTTCGTGTTCTCAAAAAAGGCGGGCGCGCGGTTATCTCCGACATTGTTAGTGACGAAGAAGTGCCCGAAGCAATGCAAGACGATCCCGAGCTATGGAGCGGCTGCATCTCCGGCGCGCTCACCGAAGAAGGGTTTCTGGCCGCATTTGAAACTGCCGGCTTCTATGGAATTCAAATGTTAATGCGCGATGCGAACCCGTGGCGCACTGTGCAGGGAATCGAATTTCGCTCTGTCACGATCGAAGCATTCAAAGGAAAACAAGGGGCATGTTTCGAGCGTAATCAGGCCGTGATCTACCGCGGGCCGTTCAAGGAAGTGCTCGATGACGACAACCACCGGATGGAGCGCGGAAAACGTTACGCGGTCTGCGATAAGACTCGCAACCTTTACAAAAAAGCGCCGTATCGGGAGTTCTTCGAGTTCGTCGATCCGATTGTCGATGTACCGTTGGCCGAGGCGAAGCCGTTTGATTGTTCGCGGACTGCCCTGCGTCATCCGAAAGAAACCAAAGGCCAGGATTACGATGTAACGACTGAAGCAAACAACAGCTGTTGTGACGGCGGCAGTTGCTGTTGATCTGAGATGAATCGATTCGCGCAGACACTTGTGGAAAATTCTGTCTCCCTCCGCCGCGCGCGTCCTGAAATCCTTCAAGTGAATGCAGGGAAGCTTTGCAATCTCACTTGCATGCACTGTCACGTGAACGCGGGGCCGAGGCGCAAGGAGATCATGACGCATGAGACTGTCAATCGGATCATCGATTGGCTGGCCAAGGCCGATATTCCAACCGTCGACCTCACGGGCGGCGCGCCGGAAATGATCCCCGATTTCCGCTATTTCATCGAGCGAGTGAAAAAACTCCAGCCGGCACGGCACATTATCGATCGCTGCAATCTGACCATTTTACTCGAGCCCGGTTACGAAGATCTCGGCGAATTTTTTGCGGCGAACAAGGTGGAGATTATTGCCTCGATGCCGTGTTATTCGGCTGAAAACGTAAACGCTCAGCGTGGCGAAGGTGTTTTTGAAGCCAGCATTGCTGCACTACAACTTCTTAACTCGTTAGGCTACGGAACTGATCCGCAGCTGCCGCTGCATCTGGTTTACAATCCGGTCGGTGCGTTTCTGCCGCCGTCGCAGGACGAGCTGGAAGTCGATTACAAGCGCGAACTCAAAAAGCATTTCGGAATTGTGTTCAACAAGCTGTATGCGCTCACGAATCTTCCAATCGGGCGCTTTGCAAGCTATCTGCGACACAGCGGTAAACTGGAAGAATACATGCAACTGCTCATTCACGCGTTTAATCCAGCGACGATCAACGGATTGATGTGCCGCAACACGATCAGCGTCGGCTGGCGCGGCGAAGTTTACGACTGCGATTTTAATCAGCAGCTCGGCATGCAATGGCGCAGCGATCGCGACATGTCCGGGCTTTTTCTCTGGGATATCGATCCGGATTCGCTCGAAGGTCGTGACATCATGACCGGTGATCACTGCTTTGGTTGCACCGCCGGCGCCGGCTCAAGCTGCGGCGGCGCAATCAGTTCGCTTTCCTGAACGGGGCTTTGCCCGTGCGGGATCGATGCGCAGCTGGCGAGTCGCAACTGGTCAAGCGAGCGAGCGCGTCGCAGAGGCAACACTCAGCAGTCGCGCCAGACCAAACTCGGCGTGGATCAATTGCGCAGCGCGTTCCGCGTCTTTTTCATCGATGATGACTGCAATCTTGATTTCCGAAGTAGAAACCAGCTGGATGTTGATCCCGCTTTTCCCCAGGCATTCGAACATTCGCGCTGCTACCCCCGAATGCGATCGCATTCCGATTCCGACCACGCTCAACTTGGCCACGCCGGCCATGGTGTTCAATCGCTTCGCGCCAATCTGGCCAATCACCGGCATCAGGATTGTACGGGCGTTTTCCAGTTCGTCCTCATGAATCGTAAACGAAACGTCGGTCGTTCCGCTAATCGATGCGTTTTGCACGATCATGTCGACGATGATGTGCGCTGCGGCGATATTC
>DATIOX010000060.1:0-4542 GCA_035472675.1 Candidatus Dormiibacterota bacterium | reverse complement strand
CGCTTACAGCGCATCTCGTAAAGCCAGATGGAAAAATCGACGATCCGCTGTTGGTTCGGATCCAACATCAACTGCACGATCGCTTCGGCATCGGGCATATGACCATTCAACTGGAATGTGGCGGCCCCGATAGCTTGTGTGCGCAGGAGTCCGCGCACGTGGTGTAGCCACGCTCTTCATTCGTGGCTAGCTTTGGTTAGTGCATTCGTTTCGTTATCGCGACGGGCATCTCTACTGCGAAGATGTCGATCTTGCCCGCGTCGCGGAGGAAATCGGCACGCCGACCTATGTTTATAGCGCGGGGACAATTCTTGATCACTACGGGCGACTGGATACTGCGTTTCAGTCTCTCGACCACCTGATCTGTTACGCGGTCAAAGCAAATTCTAATCGCGCGATCCTGAAGTTGCTCGCCAACGCGGGCGCAGGTTTCGATATCGTTTCGGCCGGCGAACTTTATCGTGTACTCGCCGCTGGTGGCGATCCCGCCAAATGCACGTTCGCAGGCGTGGGCAAATCGCGAGAGGAAATCGAATACGCTCTGGAGCAGCGCGTTTACAGCTTCAATGTCGAAAGTGAAGCGGAACTGGAACAGATCGATGGCATCGCGGGTGCAAGAGAAACACGCGCGCCGATTGCAGTGCGCCTGAATCCCGATGTCGATCCGCATACGCACGAGTACATCTCAACGGGCTCGCGCGAAAATAAGTTCGGAATCGCGCTGGACCGCGTAGCTGCCGTTTACGAGCAAGCCGCCAAGATGCGCAACGTCGAAATTGTTGGCGTGCAAATGCATATCGGCTCGCAAATTGCAGAGGCGAAACCCTTCGCGAGCGCTATCGGAAAAGTGGCGCCAATCGTGCGCGAGCTGAAATCAAAATACGGAATCAAGTTCCTCAGCATTGGTGGCGGCATGGGAATTGTTTACCGGCGCGCACTCGAGAGCGGATCAGGCAAATGGTGGCGCGACCACGGTGGCGAATCGTTTGCGTTCAGCGTCCGCGATTATGCGGATGCGATTGTGCCAGAATTGTGCGAGTTACACCTTCGCGTTCTGGTAGAGCCCGGTCGTTTTCTTGTCGGCAACGCGGGTGTGTTGCTGACCCGCGTGCGTTTCATCAAAAAATCGGGCGCAAAGAAGTTTGCGATTGTCGATGCTGGGATGAACGACCTCATTCGGCCTGCGCTCTATCGTAGTTATCACGAGATCGTGCCGGTAGAAGAGGCGAAAACAAGCAGGTGCAAGAGCGAGAACACGGAGAAGATTGACATTGTCGGGCCGGTATGCGAGTCGGGCGATTTTTTTGCTCTGGATCGGGAGATGCCGGAGCTCCATGAAGGCGATCTGCTCGCCATCATGAGCGCCGGCGCGTACGGCTTTGTGATGGCTTCGAATTACAACTCGCGTCCGTTGCCCGCGGAAGCGCTGGTTCGTGGCAACCAGCTTGCGCTGATTCGAAAACGGCAGACTTGCGAGGATCTGGTGGCAGGAGAGATCGATCCGAACTGGTAGGGATCCCGCGGTGCGGGAGGCCGTCTGCGAATGCAATGTGGGTCCTCGGCGCGCTCGGCGATCGCGCCCTACCACTTGCACAACTTCGCGTTCAGCATAAATAGTTCCCTGCTTCTGATGATAAAACGCCTTTTACTCGTTTCGTTTTTGTCGATGTTCGCGTTTAGCTCACAAGCGGCGTCCCCAGCGTCGGGTGAATACATCATTCTTGTTGGGGGACCATCCATGTATCAGTGGGAAAAGTACAAGACTTATCCCCATGACCATTGGTGGGCGAACTTTGTTCGCGCGGCGCGCTTGCGCACCGATCAGTTACGCGCCGAGCTCGGACCGGACACAAAGATCACATGGCTCGTTTACCGCCAGGGTTACGAGGATCGAGCCAAACAAGAACACCAGGATCTGATCAGCCTGATCGGTTCCGTGCGCGATAAGCTTAATCTCAATCTCGTTTGGTTTGGCCCGGGTTCAGCAGTCATTAACTATCTAAACAACGGCGAGCCGCGAGACCAGGTGAAGGTCATCGGCTTTGAATATTTCGGCCACTCAAACCGGGCGTGTTTCATGTTCGATTACAGCAACAACATTGATAGCGCTTGTAAATCGTGGCTGCATGATAGCGAGCTTACGAAAATCAATCGGCGCGTTTTTGCTCGCCACGCCTACGCGAAGAGTTGGGGCTGCCATACCGGTGAGGAAATGTCTAAGAAATGGTACGCCGCGACCGGCGTACACATGATTGGCGCCGTTGGCAAAACCCAGTTCATGATGGAAGAACTGCCAATCCTCATTTCCGATGGCGGCAAGTGGGTGAACTGATGGAATGACGAAGCACGAATGACGAAGGAAGTCGAAATTCTCAAATGACGAAAACGCCGCTCGGCCAGCTTGACTCGTCATTCGGATTTCGTCATTCGTCATTCGTCATTCCGTCGCTTAGCATCACGGCGGAATGAAGTTTCGTGAGCTCCAAGCGCGTTACCATCAGCCCTTATTCGACCTGATGTCGCAAAGCCTGGCTGTGCATGTTCAGCATTGGCGTGGCGAAGAAGTGCAGCGGTGCAGCTTGCTTAGCATCAAGACCGGCGGTTGCAGCGAAGACTGCGCTTATTGTGCGCAGTCCGCTCATTATTCCACCGGCCTCGAGCGCGAAGAATTGTTGTCGCTGGAAGAGGTCATCTCTGCTGCACACCGGGCGCGTTCACAAGGCGCGACGAGGTTTTGCATGGGTGCGGCCTGGCGCGGCGTACGCGATGGCTCTGAAAAGTTCGAGCGCGTGCTGGAGATCGTCCGGGAAGTAAGCCGGCTCGGGATGGAGGTATGCGTTACTCTCGGAGAAATTGGTTCCGTGGAGGCGCACAAACTTAAAGCCGCCGGCGTTACGGCCTACAACCATAACCTCGACACTTCTCCCGAGTTTTATCCGGAAATTGTGAGTACGCATACTTTTCAGGACCGCCTCGACACCATTGCCGCCGTGCAGGAAAGCGGTATGTCCGTTTGTTGCGGCGGGATCATCGGCATGGGCGAAACAGAAGACGATCGGCTGCGAATGTTGGAAGTCTTGAGCAACCTCGATCCGGCTCCGGAAAGCGTGCCGATCAATTGTTTAATGCCGATGCCGGGCACGCCACTGGCCGATCAACCGCCAGTCGACATTTTCGAGCTGGTTCGTTTGATTGCGGTAACACGAATCGCATTGCCGAAGGCGCGAGTTCGCCTGGCGGCTGGGCGCACCCGGCTTTCACGCGAGGGTCAGGCACTCTGTTTTTTCGCAGGCGCGAATTCAATTTTCTACGGCGACAAACTTCTAACCGCGAAGAATCCCGCTGCTGATTTGGACGTTGCTCTCTTGCGCCAACTCGGGCTGCAACCTCAGGGAATCACGGCTTCATAGCCGTCACGGGTCACTCCGGCTGAGAAGTCGTCACTCTTCGTTCCCAAGAGCTAAGATTTAGATCGACATCGGTCAGGGGTTTTGCGATGAAGCCTTTCGGCCTCGATGGGACTTAACAAGAACCTCAACAGAAAGAAATTATGGACTGGAAAAAATTCTTCATCGCATTCGTTGCAGCGTTTGGTTTCATCTTCCTGTTTGGCTTCCTCTGGTACGGCAAGCTGATGCAGGGTGCACATCAGGAAGTGCCAACACTTTGGCGAACCGAAGCCGATTTTGGTAATCACTTCTCAACGCTCGTTTTTGGGCACGTTGTGATGGCATTTTTCCTCACGCTAGTTTGTGCACGTTTTGTCCCTGGGGGTGGCCCAGGCGCGTGCGCGACGCTGGCGATTCTGGTAGCGCTGATATATGCCGGCGCTGACCTGATCACTTTTGCGGTACAGCCGCTGACGACCAAGATCCTCTGCGGCCGGATTGTGGGCGACTTGATCCAATTCGCGATCGCAGGCGCAATCATCGGCGCGATCTACAAGCCAGCGCCTGCGCATACTACGTTTGTAAAGGAACGCTCGCCTTAACGGATTCGCCTCGCGTTGTCGCAACTCGATAGACTTTAGGAGTATAGCAATTCATGAAACGATTCATCCTCGCGTTCATCGCCGCGTTCATCTTTATTTTCTTTTGGGGATGGCTCTATAATGGCGTCCTGTTGAAAGATGTTTTTGCTGAAGCCCGAAGTCTCTTCCGGCCGCGCGAAGAGATGATGGGCCTGTTTCATTGGATCGTTATTGGCCAGGCAGGTTTGGCGCTCGCTTTCGTCATGATTTACGCCAGCGGATTCGCCGGCGGCGGAATCGCGGCCGGTGTTCGCCTCGGAATCATGTTGGAAATTCTGGCGATCGGCGCGCGCTGCGCCATGTACGCGACGCAACCCTTTCCCGCAAAACTCCTCGTGCTGATAAGCATCGGCGGCTTTATCGAAATGATCGTAACGGGCGTAATCGTTGGTGCGATTTACAAACCGAATAAATCGCTTAGCAGCTCCTAAAACTCGGCAGTAGACGTTGAGCGTTCAGCGTAGAACGTTCGCTCATGTCCTCGCAAACTCCTGCTGCTCTCGGATATCGCA
>DATIOX010000059.1:0-31032 GCA_035472675.1 Candidatus Dormiibacterota bacterium | reverse complement strand
GTTGACAGCATTGTCTGCTTATGCTGACGTAGGCGTCAATCAAAGCGCGTTCGCGCTCAAACTAAGGGAGGAGAAACATGGGTAATATTCGGACACTTTGCAGAAGCGCCATCGTTATGGTGACTTGGAACGGATTTTCCGCACTGGCAACGGTTTATGATTCCGATGGTTCATCGACAAACGTACAATACACCCACGACATGCTGGCACAGGATGGCGACACCATCGCGCTGCCTGTTGGAACATTCACGTGGACGACACAGGTGAGAATATCGAAAGGCATCACGCTACAGGGCGCTGGAATAGGACAGACCATAGTCAGAGATAATATCCAGAGCGCGTCTGTCAGGCTGCTCGATATAAGCCTGAAAGCAGGTCTGGTTACCAGGGTTACCGGGATAGAGTTCCAAGACGGAGGTAGGACACCCACTCCAAGCGCCCCGAACGGCGTCATTGTCGTTGGCGGAAGCAATACAAATGGCGCTCACTTAAGGTTCGACCACAACAAATGGGTCGATATGAACGGATTTATGGTCACGTTCACCGTGATCGGGGTGATTGATCATAACGACATCACGGTTGGCGGTCATGTTTTTGAATGGATTTACCCATACGGCAGCGGATGGAACGGCAAACAATGGGGAGACGGTAGTTGGGATTCGCCTGTAAACTGGGGTTCAGGGGAGTTTCTATTTCTTGAGGACAACACCGGAAACTGCACAAGGACTGCTATCGAATGCAGCCTGACGGACGGATTCAACGGGGCGCGCTTCGTAGTGCGCCACAACACGCTCAGCAATTTCAACATCGGCGATCACGGGACAGAATCGCCGGGTCGCGGGCGCAGCAGCAGGGCCAAGGAAGTTTACAACAACGTCATGGACGCGCGGAACGTAAATCGGTTTCCGATAGGCACACGCGGAGGAACTACACTGTTTCACGATAACACGCTTACTCGTTATCAAGGCGCAGGCGCGTTGAACACCCTAAGCGCATTCAGGATGGTCGAGGATTTCAATCCATGGGGCGGCGCAAACGGCATAAACGGATGGGATCAGAACAATCCCGGCAGCCCGTTCACGTCCTTCACCGTGGTAGCGGTGACATTGCCTCGGACAGTCACCGTTGCCGGTAATCCGTGGAGTCCTGGGCAATGGGCTGGATACACGCTGCACAGAACGGCCGGAGCGAACACCGATTATGGCTACATTGACAGTAACACCAGCAACACGATTACCTACAGGTCAGGCGGCTTCGGCAGAGACATGGTTCCGGCAGTGGGCGACATATTTGAGATCAATAAGGTTGAACAATCGCTGGATCAGGCAGGCGCAGGACAAAGCAGCGTGATCAGTTCTAGCGCCAACCCAACCCCGCCGCCGGGATTCACTCAAGCGGCAGACCCTTGCTACAGCTGGAACAACACAAACGACGGGGCGGCGTTTAACAATTTCTCTCCTGACACCTCCAACATAAAACCCGGCGTCAACTTCTTCAACAACACGGCAAAGCCCGGATACACGGAATATGTTTATCCGCATCCTCTCGTAAGCGACCCGCCTGTGCCTAGCCCGACTCCTACCGCGACAGTGACGCCATCCTCTACACCGACACCAACCCCCACACCGTCGCCAACGCCAACAGCCTCGCCTACACCGACACCAACCCCTACGCCGAGTCCCACGTCGCCGCCTCCGCCAACGCCAACCGCTACAGCCACGGCAACCGCCACGTCCTCGCCGTCGCCAACGCCAACCGCCACAACGACGGCGACACCAACACCCCAACCATCGTCAACGCCAACAGGCACACCAACGGCAACGCCCAGCCCCACTGTAACTCCCACGCCTACGCCGAGGCAAATCACGCTCGGTGCCCGTGGCTACCTGCAGAACGGGCGGCGAAGAGCGGATCTTTCCTGGAGCGGGGCGACTTCGAATCGCGTCGACCTTCACCGCAACGGCGTTTTGATCGCCACGCCCACGAATGGCGGTTTCTATACCGATCGGATTGGCGGCCGTGTCCCGGGCAGCTTCACGTACCAAGTATGCAACACAGGCACCCAGACCTGTTCTAACCAAGCGACCGTGATTTTTTGAGATTTCGGGCGTCCCTTATGGGGAACTCGCGCGACAACTGCGACGCCGACCGCTACTGCCACGCCGAGGCATACGCCTCGACCGAATCCGTCTCACGGGTCAGGAAAGGGGTAGTAGGCACTCGAATCGAAACATCACAACCGCCTTTAGGTAAGACGCGCCAGATCAAGTCTGTCTGTGCCATTGCCGCAGCGGCCGACGGATCCATTAGGCCTACTTATAGCCGTCGTAGATTTTTGGTTTCGCCGTGCGAATGTGTCGGTCAATTAGCGCGCAGAATTCGTCCGTGTGCCAGTGTTTTCGTGTAGCCCACCAAGTTTGGAATCCTCGATACGGGACGGTGTCGGCGAGTGTGCGCTCATAGCCGCGCCATAATCGCTTGTCCAGCGTTCCATCTAAAACGCCAAGATAGAGACTGTCGGCAAATCGCAGAAAACGCCCCAGGTGCGCGCCAAACCTTAGCTTCGACGTGCCGTCCAACTGGTCGAACGATTGCAGAGCACGAATCCAAAGCGCGGCCAAGTCGGGATTCTCGACAAGGCTTCTGTTCAAATCGCTCCAGTGCGTCGTTAAGACGTTCATCGCTGCGCGCCTGCTTTCGTTGTTTTGATTGCGGATTTGGGCGGCAAGATAAACGATCGAAATAATGACCCCAAGAGCGCCAAGCATCTGCCCCACCGCTCTGATCATCTCCCAATTCATGGCCGTTATTCTACCGCCGACTCAACAAATCCCAACGCCGGACGTCCAGCGCCCAATTAAAAGAACCGGCGAGGGAGGGAAGAACCGAAAGGGAAATTACCCCGGCCTCGATTTCAGAACCCTCAGAGAGCGGGATATGAAAACGCTCGCGCGTCAAATCAAACGAATTGAAGCTTGGCTCACATAAGTTGGGACTATTTACGAACACGAATTGCAGCGCCTTTCGCCGTTAGACCTGAAAGAACGCGAAGCAAAAGATCGACCAGTTTGCGAAGAAGCCGGATTTCGCCTTCGCTTTTATCGCAGTCGGGTGTGCGCCATATTCGACAAGCATCGCGAATGATTCCGCACGCGCTTATGAAGTCAGATCGGGTAACGATTCATCGCGGCGGGTCGATTTGATCCCGATGCGCCATCGTTTGGGCAGCCTTGTCGGATTCCTTACTGTCTGTCGGAATATTTTACAATTCCACCATTGGGTCAGTCTGATTCGTCCTTATCTGATGCTAAATCGCTGGAATAGCTTACGTCGGAACGTTTTACAATTTCGGTCAGTAACAGCATAATCCGTTCGTCGACTTCCCGCCGGGTCGTCGGAATACTTCCTGTCGAAATACCTTACGATTCCGGAGGTCGCCGCCGCAAATGCAAGCACCAGTTAACTCATTACTGGATAGAGGCTTATAATATATTTTGCAAACGCTTGGCTTCGGCACAGAGTTTGCTCTTTTACTGGGCGATGAAATTGAACACTCTCTCAAACAAACTCGTAATCGTTTCTGCGGCCGTTTGCACGCTAATGCTTGCATTCAGCCACAATGCCAGTGCCACTCCCAATCCTATGCCTCCGTCGATTAACAACGTTCCGGACGGTGGCGCGACAATAATGTTGCTCGGAGCGGCCCTCGGCGCGCTTGGTTTGGCGCGACGATTCCTGTCGAGGTAAGCCTTCGCTTTCAAGCTTGGATTAAATTGGTCGTTCAAACGAACGCCTACCTTGCTTGATATGCCAGACACTGGGGTCTAACAGCCGACAGCGGCTGCAACGAGCGAAATTTCGCGCGGCGCGTTTTTCACTAAGGATTTACGACGACTGGTGTCCCGATGTGAGCGGCGTCATAAAACTGGCGCGCTTTCCAATAGGGCATCCTAATGCATCCATGTGATGCGGGTACCCCTGGCAAGTAGCCCTGGTGCAATCCGTAGCCCGGCGAGAATTCGAGAAAGTAGGGCATCGGCGTACCTACAAAGTACGAATGCGGTGGTCTGCTTTCACGCCTGCTATCGACGTTGGCCTTAACGATCCTGCCCGAGTCATCAATGTAGTCACCATAGAGACTGGAGCGATGATTTGCGTCTTTACGGATGACGCGAAAGCGACCAATCGGAGTGCGGTATCCTTCGCGACCGCTGGATATGCGGGACGACGCAGTTCTATAACCTTCTCGGTAGAGATACGCTTCCTGCTCCCGCAAGCTCACGACGATCGCTGGCCTACCGGAGTGACTCTCCGGTATTTTTGACGTGATGAGATCGGTAACAGTGGTGCAGCCGCTCAATGCCATGTAGATGGCGCCGAGCGCACATAATGGTGAAAATCGTTTCATCCTGGCTAAGGCCAAATGCATGTTTTTCTCCAAGAATTCCTAGCGCTGGTTTTATGTCCCGCGCCGCTTTTGTTTGTGAAATTTGTTCTCGCTATCGTTTTAATCGTGTGGGGCGAAATCGGCGGCGGTGTATGTTTGCCTAGCTCTCAACTGAAGCAGGCTTTTTTCCCAACAATTGACTTCCGGACCGGCGTAGCGTGCGAAAATTCAGCCGGTGAGGGTTTTGCACGTCGTTCAGTGACCACCAACTTTGCCGAAACCCCTTACAAAAATTTGATAGTGATTTCGCGAGCGTATCCTTTAGGAATTGGCGTTGTCGCGCTTGATCCGTCGCAGTGGGCTGCGCGATTCGGTTCAGCGCTCAACTGTTATGCATTCTGCTCTTCATTGCCGATAACGAAGAAACCGGTGAGGGAGGGATTCGAACCCTCGGTAGCCTTTTGGGCTACGGCGCTTTAGCAAAGCGCTGCTTTCGACCACTCAGCCACCTCACCAAAAGCAAAGCGAGAATATCGCAGGCAATTTTGGATTTCCAATTCGTAATTTGCATCCGCGGACACCGACTTCGTCGACTACTGGCAATTTCATCGGAGTTGCCAATCGCCGATTGCTAACTGAAATGATGAGCATGATCAGCGAAGAAGAAGCGCGCCGGCGAGTTTTGCAGAGCGTCGACTTGCTAGGGGAACGAGCTGTCCCGCTTTCAAAAGCGCTGGATTATTTTAGTGCACATGAGGTCGTCGCGCGATTGCCGCTGCCGATATTCGATAATTCTGCCATGGATGGCTATGCCGTTGTGGCAAGCTCATCCGGAAAAGGTGCGCGATTGCAAGTGATCGGGGAGCAGCCGGCTGGCATTAATCGGGAGCTCCGAATTTCTCCTGGCGAAGCCGTCCGGATTTTTACTGGAGCGCCGACACCCGGCGGCGCGGACGCGGTAGTCATGCAGGAAGACACGACGCGCGAAGGCGACGAGATCGTGGTGAATGTGGGCGTAGACCTCGGCGAATTCATTCGGCGACGCGGTTGCGATTTAGCGGAAGGTCAGAAAATCCTGGCGCGCGGCGAGCGGATTCGCTCGACGACGATTGCCCTTCTGGCGTCGCAGGGTTTCGCCGATGTGACAATCGGCGGCGAAGTAAATGCAGCGATTGTTTCCACTGGTGACGAGGTCGTGATGCCTGGGAAGAAGCTCGATCAAGGGCAGATCTACGACAGCAATTCGATATTGCTTCAGGCACTGGTGCAGCGCGGTGGTGCGTCTGTGAAATTAGCCGAACATTGCCCCGACCAACGCGAACGATTGATTGAAGTGATCCAGCGCGGAATCAAAAGTCATATCCTTGTTATTACGGGGGGCGTCTCGGTCGGAGAGCACGACTTGGTCCAGGCAACACTACGCTCGCTCGGAGCCACGATCGACGTATGGCGCGTGGCGATTAAGCCAGGGAAACCATTTCTCTTCGGTAAAGTCGGCGGATGTGCTGTGTTCGGTTTGCCGGGAAATCCCGTGTCAGCATTCGTAACTTTTCTACAGTTTGTGCGTCCAGCGATTTTGAAAATGATGGGTGCGAACAACCTCGATCTGCCGAAAACGCCGGTAAGATTGGCTGTCGATATCGCGAATGAAGGCGATCGTACACATTACGTGCGCGGCAGGATCGACAACGGAACGTTCGTGCCCATCGGGCGCCAGGAATCGCACGCACTTTTTGGTTTGAGCCAGTCAAATGCACTGGTGCGGGTCGCCGTGGGCCAGTCGTTGAAGGCCGGTGCGATCGTCGATGTGCAAACCTGGGATTAGCGACGGGCGTTTTTCCGCAAATAGGAACAGCACTTTGATCGATTTTTGGGAAAGCGGCTTTACGAATACCAAATCCTTCGTTCGTGGGATTGACAGGCAATGCGCGCGTTTCTAGCTTACTCGGCTTGAATACGGGAGTGCTCACCGCGTTTGCACGAAGTCCGGCGGATCAAATTCGTGCGGATGCGGAACGGCTTTCCCACTTCGTCCTGGAGATGCAGCGCTGTTTCTTGTTGCGTCTCTGTAAGGAACTCGCGCCTGGCAACGTTTCCTTTGTGCAGTTTTTTCTTCTCGCGTTCCTCGATCAAAAGGAAGTTCTCACCATGTCTGCGATCGCGAAGAAAATGGGGCATACCACCGCGGCAGCCAGCGGTTTGGTGGCGCGCCTTGAGAATCTTGGTTACGTGGTGCGCTCTGTTGCGCGAGATGACCGCCGCAAGGTGATGGTTTGCATTACGCCGAAAGGTTCGGCTCTCGTCCGGCGAATTCGCGAGGAAATGATCGGCAATCTGATGAAAGTTTTGGAACACCTTACCCCCGATGAACAAAAGGCGTGGTTGCAGATTTACACTAAAATTTATGATTACTGCCAATCGAAATGATTTTCATCTATTGGCCGGCGGTGTTATCACACCACGGTAAAAAGTACGCAATTTGAATCTGCGCGCCTACGATTACGCGTCTAATCTCTCGGGCTAAACCTTCTTTATGCGAAAATATTTTGTAATCTCCGGGTTCGCCGCTGCGGTCATTGCTGCAAGCTCGGTAGCGCGCACCGGCACAGGCGAACGATCGAGATCGACAGGCGGTGGTACATCTTCTTCAGGCAAAGTTCCCACGTTTACACTTGATCAGGCGATCCTCACGGCGCTGCAACAGAATCCGACTCTCCTCAACGGGGAGCAGGAGATCAAACGCACCAAGGGCGTGATCATTCAGGTCCGCGCGCAGGCCCTGCCACAGGTCAACGCGAACGCGCAATTTCAATGGATTGATCCAAACCTGAGTGGCGCCCGCGTATTAGGAACAAGCACCACGACCGGTACAACGACGGGTGGTACAACGCCGAGAACGGCGACCGGCGCCGCATCCGTTGTTGACTCGCCGCGATCGCAGGTGGCAGATCCATCGCCAACGCCAGCCACTACCGCTCGAGAGATAAGCGATGTGTCCTACAACATCTCCGTTATCGGAAGTCAACTGATCTTTAACGGCACAACTTTCAATCAGATCCGGGGCACGTTTTTTCAGCGCGACAGCGCCTACTTCGCGTTCCGGAATATTCTGGATCAACTCATCGCGACCGTGAAAACGCAGTTCTATCAGATCGTGGTCAATCGAGAGCTCGTCAAGGTGAACGAGCAATCGGTGCATCTTTTGGAGAGTCAATTGAAGGATCAGCAGAATCGTTTTGAAGCGGGAACCGTTCCCAGGTTCAACGTGTTGCAGGCAGAGGTGGCACTCTACAATCAACTTCCTCTATTGATTACCGCGCAAAACAACTTACGAATATCGAAGTTGACGCTAGCCAAGACCCTTGGTCTGTACTTCCAACCACGACGCGGTGAAAATCCACCTTTGGAAGTACTAGGGGAAATGCCATACATCCCGCGACCCATTAACTTGGCCGATGCGATCGAGATGGGCAAAGAGCGGCGCCCGTTTCTCAAGCAGGCGCGGGCAAACGTATTGAATCAACTCCAGCAAGTGCGGGCGACAGCGGGCCAGTACCTCCCGACTATCACCACGAGCGGGGGCGGCGAATGGGTCAGCTCGCCGACTAGTTCCAGCTGGCATGATATCTCTAAAGGTTGGATCGCAACGGTGCAGGGCAGCATGCCGATCTGGGACAGCGGCGCGATCGCTGGCCAGGTCATACAACAGCGCGCACTCCTTTCGGAACAGAAGATCACCTATGATGACGACGTTCGGCAGGTGGAACTGGAAATTCAACAAGCCTATTCGAATCTGCAGCAGAACGTGGAGCTGGTTAAAAGCCAGGAGAAAAACGTCGAGCTCGCCGATGAGGCATTGCGTCTGGCGAAGGCGCGCCTCGATGCTGGTGCGGGAGTTCAGTTGGATGTGCTGAACGCCCAAGTACAACTACTCACCGCGCAATCGACGCGTTTGCAGGCCCTGTTTGGATACAACTCGTCGTTAGCAGAGTTCGACCGGGCCACGGGCAAGCAGAGCACCTACGACGAGATGTTCGCCGACCTCGCGCCGCGCGCCACGAAAACAAAGACCTATTACACCGGCAGTGGCGTGGACGCGGAAGGAAAGCCAAAGCAAAGTGACGATGACGGGCCGCGAATTCGGACTGGAAGATCTCGAACTTCATCTTCCAAATAGGGCCTCAAATTTCAAATTCCAAGCTATGGAGAAGGCTTAATTTTCCAACAACGTGGATGCCTTTCGCCGTGTCATCTTGAGCGGAGCGAAACATCTCGGATCAACGGCTGCCAGAAAAACAAAAAGAGATCCTTAGCTCCGCTCAACATGGCAACTGGGTGTTGGAGCTTCTCTGGATGTTAGAGCTTGGGTTTGGGGCTTAAGTGATGGATTTGTTCGAACAATTTCCCGCGCTGAGCGCCATCGAAATCTGTCGTCACGTTTTCACGCAGAGAATTCCCGACGTCGACGTTGCGCATGATAAAGCCGAAGTGCTGAAGAGGCTTGATGGCGCGCATCGCGGAATTCGCAATGCAATCGGCATGGGCGATTGGCCGCTGTTCACGGCCCAACAGATTCATGGAGATAAAATCGCAATTGTCGATCTTGCAGAATGTGGCGGCAGCCGTGTCGGCTGCGAGGACAAGCATTTTCCCGGCTGCGATGGCATCATCACCAATCAACGTGGTATTGTGCTCGGCGTTTACGTCGCCGACTGCTGCGCGGCTTACATTGTCGATTCAAAGACGCCAGCGATCGGTCTGGTTCATTCCGGTCGCAAAGGCACCGAGCTCGGCGTCGTTCCCAACGCAATCAGGCAAATGATCGAGCGCTTTGGATCAGATCCTGCGAACATCATCGTTCAACTCAGCCCGTGCATTCGTCCGCCACATTACGAAGTCGATTTCGCTGCGGAAATTGTTCGCCAATGCCGCGCGCTTGGCGTGAAGGAAATCCACGATTCCGGCCTATGCACAGCCTGCGATCTACGGCGTTATTACTCCTATCGCGCCGAGAAAGGGAAAACCGGCCGCATGCTTGCGCTGATTGGATTCAATCCGACGATCGCGAATACGAAAAGCCGTTCGCTTTGAATTACGGAATTTTCTCTAATTCTCGTGAGGTATTGTGAACGCGCCGTCTGAACCGCAATTCCGATCGTTGCACTTGCCGGGAAGGCATGTAACTCGCGCTTGGATGGCTGCGACCATTTCAGCCGGTCTCACGCTCATTTTCGGCGCGCTCGCAGCCGCGGGCGTGATCGCCGCGCCAGGTTTCGACGCTTGGAATGCTAATAGATGCTGCCATACTGGTGGGACTCGCCTATGGCGTCTGGCGGCACAGCCGAGTTTGTGCGCTACTGTTGCTTGTCTACAGCATCGCCAACGAGATTTATCCCGCGCTCGACGAGACAGCGCACTTCTCGCTTTTGCGCGTTGTATTCATCTATTTTTATTTTCCCGGCACGATACAGCTTTTTCCCGGACACCGCAGCCGAGCGGTGCCACAGCCAGTCAATACCTAATCGACTATTGCAGTGAGTCGCGATGGTTTCGCGACGCCATGCGTCCATCTTAATCAGCGTGCTTGCGCAAGCTGCCGCTTGGGCTCGACGGAGCCGGCCCGGCTGGATCTCGCTAGATTGACGTCTCTTCGCTGTCGCCGCGTTTCAGCGGACAAATGCCGCGTTTCGTTGCGTTCGCGACGAAATCGAGGAATTCGCGCGCTGGTCCACCGAACTTCATCGTCGCGGCTTTTTCGAGCGCCTGCGCGATGTTCAGTCCGCACAGGTAAACAAGTTTGAATGCCGCCTTGGTCTCTTCTCGATCTTTTGCGCTAAAACCAGCGCGACGTAGCCCAACAACGTTTACTCCGAAGACGGAATTGCGTTCTGCTGCGATGACGAACGGTGGTAAATCCTTACCGAACGCTGAACTACCCTGCACCATGACCAGTCGGCCGATGTGCATGAATTGGTGAAATGTTGAGCCGCCGCCGAGAAATGCGCCATCGTCTACCTGAACAAAACCGGCCAGCAAACAATTGTTCGCAATGATGACGTTGTTTCCGATGTCGCAATTGTGGCCTATGTGCGCTCCCGCCATCAGAAAATTTTTATCACCGATTTTCGTCGAGCTTCCTTCGGCCGTGCCGCGATGAATGGTGCAGTACTCGCGAATAATGTTGTCGTTGCCGACCTCAATTTTTGTTTTTCGTTCCGGAGAAAATGAAACATCCTGTGGTGGCGCGCCAATCATCGCGCCGTGGCCGACAAAATTGCCGCTGCCGATTAACACTTCTCCTTCAATCACTACGTGGGATTGCACGATCGTTTTATTACCGATCACTGCCTGCGGTCCAATCACCGAGAATGGTCCTACTTCGACGTCGTCAGCGATTCGCGCGGCCGGGTCGACGATTGCGGTGGCGTGAATCTTCGCGCGGATCATTTCTACATCGAGATTTTTGAGTGAGGGTACTCGTGTCGGGTCGCCTCTCGTTTTCGAAGAGAGAGGGTTAATCCAAGGCGAGTTCGTTCGAACCCGTTACCTTCATCCTCTCCCTGTAAGCAAAGAGAGAGTCGAATCATGTATGCCGTTCTCATAACACGCCTGCTTCCTTGAAACTGAAGTAGCCGGGATTCCCTTCCGATGGCGCGCCGATGATGATGTGATCGAGCAGCTTGATTTGCAATAATTCAGCGGCTTCTGCCAGGCGTCTGGTGAGGCTGTGGTCTGTCTGACTCGGTGACGCGTCGCCAGAAGGATGATTATGCACCACGATGACGGCGTAGGCGGAATAAGTGATGGCTGGTCGAAAAATTTCGCGTGGATGCGCGATGCTCTCATTCATGCTTCCCACCGACACGGACTCGACACGCATCAAACGGTAGCGAGTGTCGAGCAGAACAACACGGAGCGACTCGGTCCGGAGCATTCGCATTTCACGACCTAGCAACTCATGGATCAATTCCGGCGAATCGAGTTTTTGCTGGAACAATGGTTCCTGCGCGAAACGTTTTCCGAGATTAAATGCCGCGACCAACTCCAACGCCTTGGCCGGACCGATTCCTTTGATTGCCCTGAGCTCCTTGACGGAACAACGACTCAACTCCGCGAAGGATTTGTATTTTTCCAGAAGTTCGCGAGCGACCTCTATCACGTTCATTCCCCGCCGTCCGGTGCGCAGGAGGATTGCGATCAACTCCGGGTTGGTCAGCGCGTCGGGACCTCGTGCGAGTAATTTTTCGCGTGGCCGCTCATCCTGCGGCATTTCGCGGATTTTCAGCTGCGCCATTGAATTTGGAGCGAGCGGCGTCAGTGCCGCGACATCAGATGCGAAGTTGATCGAACATTTCGCACAACACGTCGCCGAGACAGAACAATGCCTCGGCGTAAGGACTCGATTTAATTCCATCCAATGCGTTTTGCGCCTCGCGAATCAAGTCGCTCCCAGCGGCGATCGATTCATTTAGCGCTCCATTGGTCGCGCCATTCTTCAAGAGCTCAATCATTTCTTCGACTCGCTCTTCGAGGACAAGCTGGCAACAACGTTCCCGCTCAAATTCCGATGCTGAGCGCAGGAAGATCAGAACTGGCAGCGTGAACTTACCTTTGCGGAGATCGGTCCCGAGGGTCTTGCCGGTTGCTCTTTCGTTCCCGGCAAGATCGACACAGTCGTCATAGATCTGATAGGCCGTCCCAATTTGGAACCCGAAATTCTTGAATCTTTCGATCACACTGGTGTTTGCCTCGCTGATCACGGCAGCTAGTTCCGCAGCCGCGGAGAACAGCGATCCCGTTTTCATTTCTACAATCCGCAAGTAGTCCTGTACGCCAAGGTTGAGATCGAACCTGCGCTGTGTCTGAATCATTTCGCCAGAGCACACAGTCGCGGCCGTACGCGCGATAGCTCGCCCGATGCCCGCGTTTTCAAAATTCGTCGATAAGGTAAGCGCATGTGCAAAGAGGCAATCGCCCAGCAAAACGCTCAGCGAATTTCCCCAGCGCGCGTTCGCAGTAGGCTGCGCTCGACGTCGCTCTGCTTCGTCCATCACGTCGTCGTGTACCAATGTCGCGATGTGGATGAGTTCCACGATTACGGCAAGATCGACATGTCCTGAGTTGATCTCGCCGGTTGCGCCACCGGCCAGAAGTGTCAGCAGCGGCCGTAAACGTTTACCGCGGCTGCCGATTGCGTACACGACGTAGCCTTCGATTGCCGGATCGAAAGCCGCTGCTTGTTGCGCAATGCGTGTCTCGACTTGTTCGAGATGCGGCTGAACCAACTTCGCGACTGTGGCCAGCGAGCCGGCGGGAGAGGCGGCCGCCGCAGTCCCAGTCGGCCTCGGCCGTGAGCGCGCGAAGAGTTCCACGAGGCGAGGATAGCGGCGTGAGTTGTGTGTTGTCAAAGCAACACGAGCGTAAATTTTCAGGGGACATGCGCCAAACTTGCTCGCGGCTCGTTCAAGACTGTTCAGCGTTTTCGCAGCCAACTTTCGGTACCGTACTTTTCCTGAGCGAGTTTTTGCGCCAGCTTCAAAATTTCTTCATCTACTTTTCGCTCGCAGCAATTCGCGGACAGGGCCTGCGCAAATCGTTCGGCCAAACCGTTCCCAATATCGATCCCTTGGATGCTGCCCTGTTGCAGCAAACCGCGACGCGTTCGGCGTTGAGCGGCGCCTGCGATTTTGCGGCCATCGATCATCACGTCTGCACGCACCGGTGTTGTGAAACAATTGTAGCTGGCATTGCTGATGACGGCTCGCCTCGGCGCAACCGGCGCACTGAATCGGCCGGGGTCATCGCCCCTGGCTACAACTGCATGTTGCCCCGTTCCAGCCAACGCAGCGCACAGGGCGCAATGGATCTTTTCATAGACTGATATCGATGCGACGACAAAGGCCGCATCGTTCGCCGGAATTAGAATCGAATAAGTGAGGTCTTCTCCGTGAAATACAATTCCGCCGCCAGTCCAACGCCGGACCAGATCGCGCTCACCCTGGTATTTGGCGACGTCAGCAAATCGACCAAAATATCCAAACGAGAGAGCAGGGGACTGCCAGCGATAAAAACGAACGGCGGGAACTGCGAGACCCTCGAGCAGCGCTTCGTCAATTGCCATGTTCATCGCCGCTGAGTGGGCGTCGCCGTCATGATAAATAGCTAAGGTCGTGAACAAACCCCGTGTCGCCTCATTACTTTTGTCATTCCGAGCGAAGTCGAAGAATCTACGACTGCGAGGGTCCGAAATAACCATCCCGCTGCGGCGGCAGACTTTGCTCGACATGACAATTAGGTGCGAAACTCATCCAAAATCTTCGCGACAGCTTCGTTCGGGTTTGGGTGGCGAATAATCGGTCTACCTATGACAAGATAGTCTGCACCTGCTTCGAGCGCCTCGCATGGAGTCATCGTTCGCCTTTGATCCCCGGGTTCCGACCAGCTCGGTCGAATCCCAGGAACAACGATTTTGATCTTGTCGCCGAATTCACGACGGAGAGGTTTGATTTCGCGCGGACTGGCTACAACTCCATCAATTCCTGCTTCAATCCCTAATTTCGCCAGCCGCAACACCTGATTATCGATTTTGTCCTGAATTCCAATTTCCCGTAACGTCTCTTCGGTTGCACTCGTTAGAACAGTCACGCCCAGGAGCAACATATTATTTACCCGTGCCGCGGTCGCAGCGCGGACCATTTCGCTGCCGCCGCTCAAGTGAATGGTGAGCATCTGGACGCCAAGGCGGCTCGCGGATTCGACAGCTCGGGCGACCGTGTTTGGAATGTCGTGCAGCTTGAGATCTAGCCAAACCTTGGAGCCTGTGGCCGAAACCGGGCGCACAATTCCGGGGCCTTGCGCGGTGTAAAGTTGCAGCCCGATCTTGAAAAACGAGATTTGGTCGCGCAGCTTTTCAACGAGCTTAAGCGCTTCTTCCTTTGTCGGCATATCCAGCGCGACGATGATTTTGTCTGCTGCTTTTGTCATCCCGGCCACCATTTGTCATGTCGAGCGAAGTTGAGACATCTCTCGATATTTCCGTCGACCGATAAGAGATTCCTCGACTTCGCTCGACATGACAGAACAAATTGCAAGGAACTATGCAAGTCCTCGCTCCTGCGAAGATCAATCTTTCGCTGAAAATTCTTGGCCTGCGGAACGATGGTTTCCACGAACTCGACACGGTCATCGCGCCGATTTCGCTCTACGACGAGATCAGAGTCGATAAAGGACGCCTGGGAAAGAGGATCGAGTTTCGCTGCGACGACCCGTCAATCCCACAGGGCGACGACAATCTGGCTGTTCGTGCATCGAAGGCGTTCTTTGAAACAACAAAGATCGAGCCTGCGGTTTCGATCGAGCTCAAAAAGAAAATTCCGCACGGCGCCGGATTGGGCGGCGGAAGTAGCGACGCCGCTTCCGTGCTGCTTGCGCTCAACGACCTGTTCGAGGCGAAATTATCGCGCGAAGCGCTCGCCAAAATAGCGGAGCCTCTTGGATCAGACGTTCCATTTTTTCTCTTTCAATCCGCAGCCGTATGCAAGGGGCATGGCGAAATGGTCATGCCCGTGAAATTACAGAGGGAATTTTCGATCCTGTTGTTGAAACCGGCCTTTGCCGTCTCAACAGCATGGGCGTACTCGCGCTGGCAAGGTTCTCGAGAGATTCCGGGAATTCGTTACGAAGCGCAGGAATTCGGCGGGCAAACTTTCACGAACGATCTCGAACGCCCCGTCTTTGAAAAATTTGTTTTCCTCGCGCAATTGAAGATGCGGCTGCTCGGTCAATCGGAAGTCGGCGCCGGGCTTATGTCGGGTTCCGGTTCGACAATGTTTGCCGTGATGCGCGAGAATGCAGATGCGGATTCTGTGGCGACGCGCGCCAAAGCTAAGCTCGACCTCGAGCTTTGGACGTGCACCTGCAAGACGCTCTGAGTCAAACCCGCGAGCGACGGCGCCCGGTCCCGCGGCTGCGGGACGAATATTTCACCGACCTTCGTTTTGGTTCGATTTTCGAAATGCCGGTACCGCCTTTCACCTCCATGATCTGGTCCCGCAAGAGTGCCGCACGCTCGAATTCGAGGTTCGCCGAGGCTTCCTGCATCTCTTCTTCCAATTCTCGTAGCAGTTCGGTCACATTGAAATCGCCACCGGCCTCCTGAATAACCGACGCGGCGATTTCGCGTCCGCGAAGAATGGTATGCAAACTTTCCTGCACGGCGCGCCGAACCGTTTGCGGAGTAATGCCATGCTTTTCGTTGTATTCCATCTGCTTCGCGCGCCGGTATTCGGAAATCGAGATAAGCGCTTCCATGCTCCGCGTAACCTGATCTGCAAAGAGCACTACTTCGCCGTTCACATGTCGCGCGGCGCGACCAGCCGTTTGAATCAGAGAAGTCTGGCTCCGCAAGAAACCTTCCTTGTCCGCGTCGAGAATGCACACTAGCGAAACTTCCGGAAGATCGAGACCTTCACGGAGCAAATTGATGCCCACAAGAATGTCGAAATCTGCCGCGCGTAGTCCGCGCAAGATCTCGACGCGTTCGATCGCGTCGATGTCGCTATGCAAGTACCGCACTTTTAATCCGACATCGCGCAAATAATCTGCCAAATCTTCCGCTGTCCGCTTGGTCAGCGTTGTCACCAGAACTCGCTCACTCTTTTCCACGCGCTGACGGCAGAGCTCAATGGTCTCGTCGATCTGATTCTTGAGCGGCTTGAGGGTGATTTTGGGATCGAGAAGTCCAGTAGGACGGATGATCTGCTCGACGACCAGCGGCGCACCCGGTGTGTGCACGTCAAATTTTTCCGGCGGTTCATCAGTACGTGAAACCAGAACGTCTGAATTGGACGATGAACGTTGTGCCCGGGCTCGCCGTTTCTCTGATTTGAGCGCCTGCTCGCGATCTATTGGAGTTGAGCCTTTTTCGCCCGGCAACATAAATGGAACAAGTTCTTCCTCCCCGATTCGCTGCCGCCTGTGCGGGATGTATCCCTTATTTCCAACCATGCTGTTTTGAATTTCGAATTCCGCCGGCGTCGCGCTGACGTAAATGCTCTGGTTCGTCAACTTCATGAACTCGTCAAAATTAAGCGGCCGATTATCGAGCGCGCTGGGCAAACGAAAGCCGTAATTTACCAGCACGGTCTTGCGTGAGCGGTCGCCTTCGTACATCCCGCCGATTTGCGGGATCGTGGCGTGTGACTCGTCGATGACTACGAGAAAATCTTTCGGAAAAAAGTCGATGATCGTGTACGGCTTGGAGCCAGGCGAGCGACCGGACAAATGGCGCGAGTAATTCTCGATCCCGTTGCAGAACCCCATTTCCTGCAACATTTCCAGGTCGTATTCCGTGCGCATCCGCAGGCGTTGCGCTTCCAGGAGTTTGTTTCGCGACTCCAGTTCGACGATACGTTGCTCTAGCTCTTCACGGATCGTGCGTAACGCGCGATTGAGTTTGTCTGCAGGCGTTACGAATTGCTTGGCGGGGTAAAAGGTAATCACGGACAGCGACTCGTGTGCGTGCCCGGTCAAAGGATCAAACTTCGTGATCGCCTCAATTTCATCGCCGAAGAACTCGATTCGGACGCCTTCTTCGTCTGCGGAACCGGGATACACTTCGACGACGTCACCGCGCACGCGAAACCTGCCGCGCGAAAAATTCATATCGTTGCGCTCGTACAACATTTCGATCAAACGGCTCAGCACCGCTTCGCGCGATATGTGCTGACCTTGTTTTACAGTTAGCAGCATTTGTAAATAATCTTCCGGCGAAGTGATCCCGTAGATGCAAGAGACACTTGCTACCACAATAGTGTCACGGCGCGAGAGGAGTGCGCTCGTTGCCGCAAGCCGCAATCGCTCGATCTCCTCGTTAATGGAAGAATCCTTCTCGATGTAGGTGTCGGAGCGCGGGATATACGCTTCTGGCTGATAATAATCGAAGTAGCTGACGAAATATTCGACTGCATTCCGCGGGAAGAATTGCTTGAACTCGGAGTAAAGCTGTGCGGCAAGCGTTTTATTGTGCGAAATGACAAGCGTTGGCCGATCCAACTCCCGGATCACGTTTGCGATCGTGAAAGTCTTGCCCGAACCGGTGACACCAAGCAACGTCTGGTGACGATTGCCGGCCTCAATGGACTTGATCAGCTTGCCAATCGCCTGTGCTTGGTCGCCTTTGGGTTTGTACTTCGATTCGAGCTGAAAAGACATTGAACAATCTAGCAGCGACTGTTGAGAATGCCCAGTGGTCGTCTGGCAGCGAACTGCTTTTAGGCGTTCCAGATCTGTCCCAGAACTCTGCGGAAATTCCCGCCGAGGATCAGTTCGATGTCCGCGCCTCGGCTTTCTCGGCAATTTGTGTCGATTTTAGGGTTAGTTGAAAGAAAAACCAGCTTTCTGGAATTATGGGCCGATGAAGACAACGCTCGATTTGCCCGACGAGCTCATCATCGCGATTAGTTGTGCTCCCGGTCGATGCTGATATCATCGTTTACCTCTTGGTCTTTGGCGACCACATTTCAGCCGTGCCAACGTTAACGCAGTCGTTAGCGGAAGCATTGGCAACGCCGTGATGCATACTACGAGAATGCGCAGAGCGCGGTTTATGAATTTGAAAAATTGCTTGGCAGGCTGAAACGATATGTCCACTAGCGCTGGGGCCGGTGTGCGGCTGGAGATCGGCCATGTCTTGTTCATGGACTTGGTCGGCTACTCCAAGTTACTCCTGGACGAGCAGCGCGAGCTGTTAGAACGCCTGACTGAAATCGTCCGCAACACCGAGCAAGTTCTTGCTGCGGAGACTGCAGACAAACTGATCAGACTGCCCGCTGGAGACGGAATGGCGCTGGTTTTTTTCAACAGTCCCGAGGCACCTGTGCAATGCGCGATCGAGATCGCTGAGAAGCTAAAGCAATATCCTGAGTTGACGCTTCGGATGGGGATTCACAGCGGGCCGGTCAACGAAGTTCGGGATGTAAATGGTCGAGCAAATGTTGCAGGCGCAGGAATTAATATTGCACAGCGAGTGATGGATTGTGGCGATGCAGGTCATATTCTCTTGTCCAAGCGCGTGGCGGAAGACCTGACACAGTCGCGACAGTGGCGTCCTTACTTGCACAATCTGGGCGAATGCGCCGTCAAGCACGGCGTTCCCATCTCCATTGTAAATCTCCACACGGACGAGATTGGGAACGGGCAATTGCCGGAGAGGGTTAAACAATGGCAATCGGAGCAAGCCGCGGAAGCGGCAGATGGTTCTCCGTCGGTCTTTCGACGCAAAGGTCTCTTGATCCCGGCCGGTGCTCTCTTGATCGCCATCGCCACCTTTGGCGTTTGGCTCTATCTCAAACAAGCGGGAGTAACGTCGCTTGTGCTGGAGAAAACCATCGCGGTGCTGCCATTCCAAAACTTTAGCCCGGACAAGGAGAATGCATTTTTTGCAGACGGCGTTCAGGACGACATCCTCACCAGTCTGGCAAAGATCAAAGACCTCAGAGTGATCAGCCGTTCGTCTGTGATGAAGTTTCGTGACGCTGCAGCACAAAACCTGCGCGCCATCGGCAAGACGCTCGGCGTGGCAAATGTCATCGAGGGCAGTGTGCGGCGGGAAGGTGACCGGGTAGTGGTCAATGTGCAATTGGTCGACGCGCAGAGTGCCCGGCAGATCTGGGCGAACCGTTACGACCGCACTCTGGCTGACTCGCTGGGATTGCAAGGCGAGTTGGCCAGTGAAATCGCCGACGCTCTGCGTGCGACCCTGAGTACGGATGAGCAAGCGCGAGTGACAGCCAAGCCCACGCAAAACCCGGATGCTTATGTATTTTATTTGCGAGCAAATCAAATCTCGCGGAACCCGGACACGCTGCTGGAGGATTACAAGACCGCACAGCAACTTTACATGCAAGCGATCGCGCTCGACGCGAATTTTGCGCTCGCCCATGCGCGGCTTGCATCGGTTCGCGCTGAGATTTTCCATTATTACGAGCCGACCGAGGATTGGAAAAACAAAGCTCGCACCGAAGCGCAAATTGCTTTGCGTCTCCAACCCAACCTGGCAGAAGCGCACTTTGCGCTCGGTCAATGTATTTACTGGATGGATCAGGATTACGAGCGCGCTGTGGAACAGTTCGATATCGCTGCTCGTTTATCACCGAGCGACGGAGATATTGCGCGTTTGATTGCGGCAATCAAACGCCGACAGGGTAAGTGGGAAGAAGCACTCGAAGAGTACGAACGGGTTGCGAAGCTAGATCCGCAAAATCCAAATACAGTGCGGGAACTTATCTTTACAAACACGGCGATGCGTCGTTGGCCGGACGCTGCGCGATGGGTAGAGCAACTGCGGGCAATGGCGCCCGCATCCATCGTCGCGAAAATTCAAAGAGGCTACGTGGAGTTTTGGTGGAAGGGAGACACCGGTCTATTGAAGTCCTTGTTGAACCAGGTGCCTCCCGGTGTCGATCCTGATGGCGGCGTTACTGCGGTGCGATGGGAGGTCGCAATGCTTGATCGAGATTATGCGGCGGCTAGACGCGCAATCGATGCGTCGACTGCCAAAGAACTCTCATACACGGGCGAAGGGTCAACGCCGCGGAGTTTCTTTGAAGGCTCCATTGCCCTGGCGCAAGGTGATATCGCAGGAGCGCAAAAATATTTTGAAGACGCGCAACCTGTTTTTGAAAACGCTGCCAAAGAGGCGCCTTTGAGCGCTATTCGGCATGCTAACCTGGGCTGGCTCTACGCGTTTATGGGGCGCAAGGAGGACGCGATCCGGGAGGGCCGCCGCGCGGTCGAACTGAAGCCGGAATCTAAAGATGCCGTTGACGGCGTGATTGTGAATTGCTACCTCGCGTTGATCTATGCTCGCGTCGGTGAAAAAGATCTGGCGTTTCCGCTTCTCGAGCGACTACTCAAGACGCCCGGCGCAGTGGACAGCGTCGATTACAGCGTCACCGTCAACGACCTGAAACATCGCTGGGAATGGGACCCGCTCCGAAGCGACCCGCGCTTTCAAAAACTCCTTGAAAAGCCAGCGAAGTGACTGGCCTGCGCTTAACCTTCGCTGAGGTATTGGCCGATTCTGATGTAGTGACATTCGATTGCTCAGCCGTTTCAATCGAACCCGAACTTGTCGATTGCCAATCGTGCGCAAAAGATGAGGCTTGACCTGCCGATCAAGCAGTGAATCCAAAAAAGTTTTTTGCTGAGCTGAAGCGAAGAAAAGTCTATAGCGTCGCGGTTGCCTATCTAGTCGGTGGGTGGGCGCTCGCTCAAGGCATTGCTCAGGTCTTGCCTGTGTTCGACATCTCGAATTGGGTCGTGCGTCTTATTGTGCTGCTAGTCATACTGGGATTTCCAGTCGCGCTCGTGCTTTCTTGGTTCTTCGATCTTACGCGGTACGGAATTGTGCGAACGCCCGATCTCGACGCTCGAAGTATCAATACCGTCCGATCTGTGCGCGATTCCGGTGGAGAGGATACAACCGAAAAATCGATTGCCGTTTTGCCTTTCAACGATTTAAGCCCGTCCAAAGATCACGCCTACTTCGGCGAGGGTATTGCGGAAGAGCTTCTGGGAGCACTGGCGAAAGTTGACGGCCTGCGCGTCGCGGCGCGGCGATCTTCATTCTGGTTTAAGGACAAAGAGGCCGAGCTCGGCGAAATCGCATCAAAGTTAAGTGTTGGACACGTGCTCGAGGGCAGCGTTCGTCGCGATGGTAATCGAGTGCGCATCACCGCGGAACTGATCGACGCGGGCGACGGATTTACCATTTGGTCAGAAACATATGAGCGTGAAATGCACGGAATTTTCGCACTACAGGATGAGATCACTCGTTCCATTGTCGATACTCTCAAGCTCAAGCTTGCAATCTCGCCGTCGCGTCCAGCTCGGAGCACGGATGCCTACGATGCTTATCTGGAGGGCCTCGTTTATTCCGACAAAAACACCGAGCCCGAGTTGCGCAAGAGTCTCGAATTTTTTCAGCAGGCGCTCGAAAAGGATCCCAAGTTTAGTCGGGCGTGGACTGGAATCGCGAAAGCATGGCTGTGGCTGGCCGACGCTTACGTGCCCCCGCTTGAAGCGTATTCCAAGGTTCGTGATGCCGCTCTTCGCGCTTTGCAACTCGACGACGGAGAGGCCGAAGCGCACGTGTATCTGGCCGAGACCAAGCGCATACTGGACTGGGACCTTGATGGAGCGCAGGCGGAATTCAATCGCGCGGTCGCAATTGATCCGAATTCGACGCCATCGAATTACTTTATCGCTGCGCTTTACGCCGCGCGCGGTGACCGCGACAAAGCACTCGCTTACTTGCAGCGCACATCGAAGATCGATCCGGCCTCACTTTGGGTGAGCAACTTCGCCTGCGAACTTTACCGTTACTTCGGTCTTTACGATGAAGCGATTGCGGCTGGAGAACGCGCGCTCCAACTTGATCCGACATTTGCCCATTATGGTGAGCCATCGCTGGCAGCGCTGTATCGCGAGATGGGGCGATTCGATGATGCAATTGTTCTCTACCAAAAAGCTCGAGAATTCACAGGCAGGCCGGGGTTTGGTCTGGCGATCACATACGCTCGCATGAACCAGCGCGAGAAGGCGCTGAAAGCTCTTGAGGGAGCTGTCGCAGGTTGGGGCTACCGTCCGGGTGACGCCATCGCGCATGTGCATGTAACGCTTGGCGCGCATGATGAGGCGATTCGCGAACTCGAACGCGCGTGCGAGCAGCGGTCGTCATCCTTGCACGGAATTGGTATCGCTCCAGAGTTTGTGCCGCTTCGTTCGGACAAGCGTTTCAGGTCAATTCTCAAAAGAATCGGGCTTGAACCTGAGAAAGTCTTTGCAGCAACAGCCGCCTGATTACTGAACGATCACGTGTCGCCCATGGCCATGGGCGGGCACTCCGTGCTTGTCTAAATCTTGCTGCGCCACGTGCATTCCGAAGAGCAGGACCGCAATCAGACCGAAATATAATATCGACATCGTCCAGCGCTGTGACGGTGTGACTTCAAAATAACGCTGTTCTTCCTCAGTTCGTCTGCGGAAAAGCGAATAGATCCGCGGCAGCGACAAGAGAACAATCAACCAGATAATGAAATTCGGGTATTTCCATCCGAACCAGAGAAGCACTGCGAATCCTGGCAACCAAAGCCAGCGCGAGAGCGCGGTCACGATGCGCCCGCCATCAAGCATTCCGACCGGAGTGAGATTAAAAAGATTGAGAAAATACCCAAACCACGCGAGCGCGATGAAAAGAGGTGCGGCGAAGAATTCGCCCAAGACATTGCAAACCAGCGCGCCAAGGCTCCCCAGCATCGGGCCGCCGATGCCGACACATGCTTCCATCCACGCATTGCGTGGCGCTTCCTTGAGTGCGATGAACGCACCCATAAACGGAATAAAAACAGGCGCACTGACCTTCAGCCCGAACTTTTTAGCGACAAGCAGATGGCCGGTTTCGTGCACCAACAGGAGCAGGACAAATCCGACCGCGAATTGCCAGCCCCACATCTGGGTATAGATCCAGATCATCAACAGCATGGTCCCGCCGGATTTCAGCAGAATGGGGAGAAATTTCAGGAGTGGCAGCAGAACAAACTTCAGCTTCGCGAAAAACTTCGCGATCAGCACGCCAATCACTCCGAGCGGCGCGAGCGCTTTTTTCACCCGACTCCAAGCCGTTTCCTCGGATGGAGCCTTGTACTCCTCAATTGGTTCGGTTTGAAGATTCATGGCTTTCGCCCGTGTTGAAACGTTAAAAGGTTGAGAAGTTGAAAACTCAAACGTCGACATGCCGCCGTTGCCAAGGTTACGGCATGCCAGGGAGCGGTGCCATTGCAACGTTTTTTGCCTTTTACCTTTTTAACTGATAACCTCATTGAATGCCGGGCCTAGGTGATCGAGGACGTCTCGCGGCAATAGCGATTGTTCGCTTTGACTCCCATTAAAAATCGCGATTTCCGCAGCGCGCCCGCATAACCACGCGCCGAGTCGCCCTGCATCGTAAAGAGAGAGACCTTGTCCTGCTAATCCTGCGCAGACACCGGTGAGAATATCGCCCATTCCGCCCGTGGCCATTCCCGGATTACCGGTCGTGTTATAGCTTAGCGGCCGATCCCGTTCAGCTATGATGGTTCGGCTGCCTTTCAACAAAAGCGTTATCGGAAGACGGTGGCAGAATCTTGTCGCCGTTTTGGCGCGCGTCTCTTTTTCGCCACGCGACAGTCGTTTCATCTCGCCGGGATGCGGCGTGAGCAACCGTTTACCCTTGCAATGCTTGAGCGTGGAGATTTTTTCCGCCAAAATATTGAGGCCGTCAGCGTCAATCACCATCGGTTGCTTCGCTTTTTCGATCAGTTCCAGAATCTCGGCAGCGTGGGATTTTCCAAGACCAGGCCCCACTGCCCAGACGTCGGTTTTTTCCTTGAGCAAATCGCGGTAAGACTTGAGTGGCTTGACCATTGATTCCATTGGCGCGGCGCCGGCGACAATTTCGTAGATTTCTTCAGGGACAAAAATCTCGACCAGTCCTGCGCCTGCACGCAGCGCGCCCTGCGAAGTCATCAGTACTGCGCCGATGAATCCCCTGGAACCGGCAACAACACCAATGCGCCCACACTGATTCTTGTATGCGCTGAATTTGCGCCTCGGCAGCAATTCGCGAATAGCTGGCGGGGCCGCGACAACTTCTTTCGCTTTTTTTTCCGGAGCGCGCAGTTCATCCAACTGCACAACTTCCAGCCTGCCCACGAAGTTCAGCGCGTCGTCCGCCAGCAATCCTGGCTTTGCGAATCCAATCGTGACGGTAAAATCCGCGATGACACAGTCGCGATCGGTTTTACCCGAATCGCCGTCGAGACCGGTCGGAAGATCGACAGCAAACACATAGGCACCCTTGTTTTCTCGCAAGTGATTGATGCAACGGCAGGCCTCGCGAATCGGATCGCGCAGCGGCGGCTTCGCCCCAAGCCCAAGCAAGCCGTCGAGAATTATCAACGGCGCAGCGGTGCCCACATAGGCCTCTGCCGCCATCGCTTCCTGAGCGGCGGACAATTGTTCAGCCGCTTCTTCCAAAAGTTCGACAATAATCACGCCGACGTCAGTCGCGCCGCCGCGGGATGGCGTCGTACCTAGAATTTCGGGCGATCTGCGGCGCAAGCTTTCAAGTTTCTTGCGCATCAGTCCGCTGCAATCGACTTGCTGAAAAGCAAGTCGTACTTCGATTTTCCATCCGAGGCGCCGTAAACGTTCAGCAGCAACCAGCGCATCACCGGCATTGTGACCTTTTCCGGCGAACACAATGCACTTGCCGGGTTTCCGGAAAAATCTGGTGACGGCTTGCGCAATGCCGGCGCCAGCCTTGTCCATCAGCGCTTCAACTTCTACGCCCCGCGCGAAGGCGGCTTCTTCCGTCGCTCGCATCTGCGCCGAAGTCAGGACCGGCAGGTTCAATTATTCCTCCTGATCTTTTGAGGCCGCTTTTGTCTCTGACCCAGCTGGCTTCGATGAACTTTTCTTCCGCCGCGTGCTTTTCTTGTGAGAACGCTTGGATCGGTGGCGTTCAGATTTCGCCACTTTGGTTTGATCCATGTACGGTTGTAACGGAATGGTTTCGCCTGTCGCCACTCGCGTCGTCGTTAACGCGCTCGTGACGGAATTGCGGCCGCGGACGCCGGCTGCAATTTCTTCTGCGAGCTTTTGACGATAAGAAGCGGTTTGGGCGTACGCGGCTTCGGTTGGGTTGGTTAGGAACCCGCATTCCACCAGCACAGCCGGAATCGTCGTCTTTCGCAACACGTAGTAACCACGGCGCCGTACCCCGCGATTGGAGGAAGGCGCGCCGCCTGCGACAAAATAATGGATCGCAGAGGCGAGCGGCAGGCTATCGCGACTATAAAAATATGTTTCTATCCCACCCGCGCCGATCCGTTTTGCCGAGTTGAAATGGATACATACAAAAAGCGCGTTCGGGTAGGAGTTGGCGATTGCTACCCGCCCACCCAGCGAAACGAATACATCGCTATCCCGCGTCATCACGACCCGATAGCCGCTGGCGGCGAGAACGCGTTGAAGGCGCTGTGCGACATCCAGGGTCATATCCTTTTCTGCTACCCGCTGACCTGGGATTCCGCCGCGGTCATGGCCGCCATGGCCCGCATCAATCACTACGGTAGTGGCCGATCCGCTGTCTTGGGAAGCGCGCTTCGCGTGAGCCGTGGAGAAGGTCCCCAGAAACGTGATTAGCAAACTGGCGGCAAACAGATGGTGTCGGTAGGAATTTGTCAGCATCACTGATCGTCTTTCGGCGGTGCGGGCGGGCGAGCCGACAGCTTTGGTGCCGTGCCACGCGAGCTTTGTGCGGCCGGCGATTCAATCGTGCCGCCCCGCACGGCTACGTCGCCATTTGCGGCACGAACGAGGCGCGGCCGGGTTTTGGTTTCCATGAAGGAGGAGTGTGCCAGTAGTTCGCCATTCAAGCCGACGCGCGAATACGCCCAGGCACGTGCGGCGGAGCAGTGCAGAACATGCAACTGATTTGCGTGATCGATCTCCGTCTGTGGTTCTTCAAAGGCGATGGCCCGGCCTAACGAATAAGTCGCATAAACCATCCCACTGTCCTTGTCCTGCACACGCACGTACAAAGAAGTATGGTCCGGAAAGCGGTTGGTGAGAAGCGAGTACGTGCGCACGTTGCCAGGAGCTCCAGCACCATCGGGGATGCCGACTGTCTGCTGCCAGATTGGCCGCGCATCGGTTACTTCAAAAACTCGTGTTGGGGAATAAAAAAACTTTCCGAGGTCCGCAAAATAAACGTTTGTCCGCACATGATACGTGCCGAAATCGTGCACAGGATAAAGTGGAGTCAGATTGATTTGATGGGTGACCCTCTGCCCGGCTTCGATCTTTAAGGGCGCCTGACCGTTTTCGGCACTAATCGGTGCGATGGGCTGACCTTCACTTCCAGTTATCTCAAACCCAAGCCATGATTGCCCGTCGGCATTGTGGAGGTCGATGTCGCGTCCGGCCAGATTGGTGATACTTAGGGTCACTACCACCGGTTCGTAAGCGATGTACTGCAATCGCTTGAATTTCAGGTCCACCTGAATTTGGGCTTCCGCTCTGAAGCCAAAAAGCGAAATACAAGCAATGCCAATAATGCATCTAATCACATTGCTTAACGACGAAATCCGAATGACGCAGGTAGTTAAAACGTTAAAAGAGTTAATAAAGTTACAACGGTTACGCATCGCCACTCTTTTCAGCCAGTCTTTGCACCTTCTTAACTTTGTAACGCTTGTAACTTTCTCCTCTCGTCTCTCATTGTGCCGAGCTGTTCTCGGCTGCAGGAAAAAGCTGTAAAAGCCGCGACGGTTCGGCCTGAACGGCCTGCAATTTATCGTCGTAATAAATTCGAATCCTGTATCCGAGATATTTTCGCTTTCCAGTATCTGTGGCGGAACTTTTGGCGCCTCTGCTTTTTTGTCCCGGCCGGACCGTTGCCGCCGCCTCAGAAAGCGATGACTCGGGCGACCCAACTCCTGTTTTCGGGCGGAGATAATTGACCGACAGTACCTCGGGATTCGTGTCGGCCCAATCATGCTTTGGCGTCACCCATTCGTAATTCACGTCCGCGTCGGTGAGCTTCACATCTTTGTCACCAACCGTGTCATAAAATTCCACCAAGATCTTTACTTTGGTGTGATCGATCGTTGCGCCTGGCTGTTTTTTTATACCGATCTTTAGTGCGAGGTTGGTCTCGGCGTCTGGATCGGATGTCTCAGCGGCTTTGACTTCCGTGATGCCCATGACAGAGCCTTCCGGATTGCCGGCGACATCCCTGTGCGATGCAGCATCGAGTGACGCGCTTGCCACGCTAGCGTCTGTTGTGGCGGGCGTTGGCACCCCCAACTTCAGGCGCTGATCGGCCAATTCATATGCTTCTCCAGCCGAAGGGCCCATATCGTGTAGTTTACGCCACACTTCGTTCGACTTGTCATAAACCTGCATGGAATCATACGTCTTTGCTATTTCCTCGAGCACGGTGACGTTGCTGGGTTCGCTGTCCAACGCTTCCTCGAACCGCGCGAGCGCGTTTGTTGTATCGCCACGATCACGCAGCTCGGTGCCTTCTCGCAAAAGTTGATCAACAAGCGACGGAAGAGGTGTCTGGGCCACCGCTTTGGGTGAAGAAGCCGTCTGCGTTGCGGGCGATGCCATTGCGGATGTTGAAATGGGAGGAGCCACGGGTCGTGCGACGCTTGTTGCAACTGCCTGCGCCGGCGTTCGCGCAGCTCCGATCCGACCGACATAATAGGAGGTGGCAGCGAAGATTTCCGCCACCGCCAGAATCACAACCAAGCCGAGCCCGACGTTAAAGCTTGGATCGATCTGCGTAGCCCGTGAAAGAAGAGTCCGCATGCAGCAATAAACCCCAATCCTGTAAGCGCGCCCTCGCCAAGCTGTCAACTCGCAAAGGCATTCGGAGTCAACTCGGGCTTCCGCCCCGTTAGACCGTTGAAATGTTGAATCGTTATATTGGATACTCGTTTCAACGTGTAACGTTTTAACGAATCACCGGCGCTAGCGCGAAATATCGTCCTGCCCCAGCATCTTGAATCCTTCGCCCATTAGCACGGAAGACGCGCATTCGGTATCGTCTACATGCAGAGCAATCGCGGCAAAGCCACGCGGACGAATGAGCAGGGGATAAGCAAAATGGACATTCACCTCCGCCATGACCAGTGCGGCAAGTAGTTTCACCAGTTGTGTGGCCACTTCTCGAATTTCTACGACCACGACTTCACAAACGCCGAATGGCACGTTTTTTTCCCGGAACAATTTCTCCACGCGCGCCGGGTCACTCGCGATTATCCGAGCGATGGCCGAATCGGTCGATTCGGAAACGCTCAGCGCCACGGCGTGAGTGCTCTGAGTGCTGAGCAGTTTCACGACGTCCAGCATTGCCCCCACCTTGTTCGGAAGAAAAACAGAGAACTGTTTCACCAGCGGCCCCTCCATTTTCGACGTTGTTTCCGGTAAATTCGCAGTCATTTCGATAGCGGCACCCTGCTGGAACATCCCAAGGCGCGCCAGGCAAACTATCTCATTTTCGGTCTTTCATTGGCAAACCAATATATTCCAACGTTAACGCGTTATTGAGGCTGTTCATTTTGCGCGACGCCAATATACTGCCGCAATGATTGCGGGAGCGCATTTTCTTCTCTACAGCAAGGACCCTGAAGCCGATCGTGGGTTCTTCAAAACGGTGCTGGAATTTCCGTCGGTCGATCTTGGCGTTGGCTGGCTGATATTTGCATTGCCGCCTCCCGAACTGGCAGTCCATCCCGTTGATGGCGAATTTGTACAGACGCATGCAGAACATCCCATGCTGGGAGGCCTTCTCTATCTAATGTGCGACGATTTGGGCAGCGTAATCGGATTGTTAAAAAGTAAGGGTGTGACCTGTGCGAATCCGGTAGAGGCCGAGTGGCGAATCAGCACGAGTGTTCGGCCGCCGAGCGGCGGCGAGATCGGTCTTTATCAACCGACTCACCGTACGATGATTGAAGCGCGTTCAACTTGAAACAAGGCGAGGTTTGAGTTCCAAACTTCGCAACGCTTAGATTCACCGTCGATGGATGAAGAAAATGAGTTAATCGCGCTGCGGCGCAAAAAGCTCGACGCGCTTCGTGCGAAAGGCATCGAGCCATTCGGCGGTGGCTTTGAGGTAACCGGGTCGATTGCGGAGGTGCGAGAAAAGTTTAAGGAAGGGGAGACCCTTCGCGCAGCCGGCCGCATTACCGCGCATCGGGACATGGGCAAGAGTCATTTCCTCGATCTGCGCGACGCGACGGGGCGCATTCAAATCTACATTCACGCGAAAGAGGTCGGGGCGCAGCTGATGGACCTTTTTCGGTTACTCGATCTTGGCGATTTTATCGGCGTGGAGGGAACCTGTTTCGTCACTAAAAGCGGGGAACCGACATTGAAAGTGCGCACGTTCCAATTACTGGCCAAAGCTTTGCGGCCGCTCCCTGAGAAATGGCACGGATTGCAGGATATCGAAGCCCGGTACCGGCAACGTTACCTCGATCTTCTCACCAATGAGCGTTCCCGCGCGGTGTTCGAGAAACGCATCGCAATTGTCCGAGAAACGAGGCGTTTTTTCGAGGACCGTGGCTTTCTGGAAGTGGAGACGCCAATTTTGCAAACAATCCCGGGAGGTGCGGCCGCCGAACCGTTCAGAACACATCATAAGGCGCTCGGCATCGATCTTTATCTGCGCATTGCGTTGGAGCTCTATCTGAAACGTTTACTTGTCGGTGGACTCAACAAGGTATTCGAAATCAATCGTAACTTTCGTAACGAAGGTATTTCCAGAAAACACAATCCGGAATTTACAATGCTCGAAGCTTATTGGGCGTATGCGGATTTTAAAAAGATGGCGAATCTCACTGAAGAACTGATTTGTTATCTCGCCGAGAAAATCTGCGGTTCGCTAACAATCGAGCATCGGGATTCCGAGGAAAAAGTTGTTCGCACGATCAACCTGAAACAGCCCTGGCGCCGTGCGCGTTATCACGATTTGGTGCGGGAAGTTACCGGCAAGGACTGGTTTGAGCTCTCCAGAGAACAGCGGCGCGATCGCGCCACGAATGAGTTCAAATTGGAAATCCTCCCTCAACTGGCGGATTTCGAAGTGACGCAGCACGTATTTGAAAAACTTATTGAAGAAAAGACGATCGATCCGCTGTTTGTCACGCACTGTCCGAAAGAGTTGGTGCCGCTGGCGAAACAAAACACGGCGGATGACTCGCTGGTCGACGTTTTCGAACTGATCATTAACGGAGCCGAAATTGCGCCCGGTTACAGCGAGTTAAACGATCCGCTCGTGCAGCGCCAGCGGCTGCTTGAACAGGCGGGCGAAGAGAGACAAAAAATTGACGAGGAATTTCTCCTCGCGCTTGAACATGGCATGCCGCCCGCCGGCGGCGTCGGCATTGGAATCGATCGGCTCACCATGCTGCTCACCGGGGCAGAGTCGATTCGGGACGTAATCCTTTTCCCTCTGCTGCGACCGAAGAATCTGTAGACGTCGCTGAGCGACGTCATCCATCAGCACATCGGCATGGCGCTTTTCACAGCGAAGCGCCTGCAGCCATGCCCAAGCTCAGCCGCGTTCCAAATCAAAAGTGACCTTTGCGTTGATGCGGTAGTTTGTGACTTTGCCGTCATCTACTTCAGCGGTGAATTCCTTGATGTAAATCGAGCGAACGTTCCGCAGCGTCTTCGAGGCTTCCTTTACAGCGCCCTGCGCGGCATCCTCCCAGCTCTTCGGCGATTGTGACATCAGTTCGATAACTTTAACGACTTTGGCCATGGTGATTTATTCTCCTTCACTTATTTTATCGCAGGCGGAGCACAAGCTGCGCGTTTTTTGGTCTCCCATTCGGTTCGCCGCCCTAGCGTTTGGACAAATTTATCTGGGGATGCGGAGTTGCTACGACGAGCGCGATTCCGCCTAACACAGCGATGGATGCGAGCACGTAACGCAGCGTGATTGGTTCACCGAGCAACAGTATTCCGCCGGTCGCAGCCAGCACCGGAACGCTGAGTTGAACAGTGGCGGCGCTGGCAGTTTT
>DATIOX010000058.1:0-6694 GCA_035472675.1 Candidatus Dormiibacterota bacterium | reverse complement strand
GGTTCTAGCGCGCGAATCAGAACGAAACCGTTCTCATCGCCTTTCACCAACACGTTCAGCATCCAATGCATTCCATAATTGAAATAGACATAAGCCGCACCGGCACTATTTCGCTCGATAAAACTGCGAGCGCTCGGCCGTGTAAACGTATGCGCGGCCTCGTCGTTGATTGCCCCGTACGCTTCCACCTCGACGACGATCCCCGAGCAATCGCCCCAAATTAGTTCTGTGCCGATCAACTCCTGCGCACAAGTGAGCGGATCACGTTTAAAAAAAGACGCACGCACAATCTTGCTCGCCACCGCGACGCTCCTTACTTGATGGATCGGTGTTCCCTCAGTATTTCGATAGTCTTCTCGATCGGCAGTGCCTCGACTGTGTGCCCGTTCCCGTTCATTGTCATCGCTCGAAACATCGAGTTGTAGATGGCTTCTTCGGTCGCTTCGATGACAGCCAGAAACAGCGGCGACATCGCATCGTTGGTCAGTAGTTCGACATGCCGCGTGGGCGGCTTCTCAGAAGTATGAATCCGTAACTGTGGTGCGGTCGAGAATGCGACTGCATAATCCCCGCTGCCATTCGAGGCAGCACTTCCAGTGCGGGCCATGCCCAGCCATGCCCTGGCTGCGAGGCGCTTAAGGTTCCGTGCATCGATGGGCGCATCGGTCGCGATGACTATCATGCACGAACCGTCCGCCTTGTCTTTCCCGCTGCCTTCCTGCAACTCATCATGCAGGTAGTACCGACCTAGTTCCTGACCAACTGGAGCGCCAGCAATCGAGAGGACGCCTCCAAAATTCGTCTGCACCAGAACCCCGATCGTGTACCCACCAAGATTCTGAGGCAGTTTTCGCGACGAAGTTCCGATTCCTCCCTTCCAACCAAACGCCACGGTCCCGGTACCAGCTCCGACATTCCCCTCTTCAAGTGGGCCGGTCTTTGCTTTTTTGATGGCAGCGAACACGTCCTCTGGTGTGATGTGACGCCCGCGAATGTCGTTTAGGTATCCGTCATTGGTCTCGCCGATCACCGGATTGACTGAGAGAATATTCTCGTTTCCCGGCAATGTCAGAATATACGTGGTTAGCGCGTCTGCGACACGCGGAACGCTCGCAGTGTTTGTCAGCACGATCGGTGTTTCGATCTCGCCCATTTCATCGACCTGCGTAGAGCCAGTCAGCTTTCCAAAACCGTTTCCAACGAAAATCGCGCCGGGCACCTTGTCCCGGTAGAGATTACCCGCATGTGGCAGAACGGCTGTCACACCGGTGCGGACGTTGTCCCCGCTAATAATTGTCGCATGGCCGACTTCAACCCCGGCAACATCCGTGATGGCATTAAGTGGGCCAGGCAGCAGAATGCCAACTTTCAGTCCTAAATCCGAAGCGCGAGGCCGTGTATTGGAACTTGTGCTCTGAGCAGAAACAAACGAGGCGAGCAATAAAGAAGCAGCTACAGCGACAAATCCACGAGCCATGAAAAAATTGTACGCCCAAATCTGATCAACTAAATTCGAAAACGCATACGGGCTCAAAAAATGCCCATTGTACGAAAAGGAGACATCGCGCGGCGTGTTCGAAGTCGTGTGTCGCCCCGGTTCGCGGACTCGGCCGCAATGCTGCCAACATGGCAAATCGGCGACCGACCCATCTAGGAGCCTGATGGCTTGTAATAAATTGGAACCTTGACTTTGCTGTCGACGGGTTTGCCGTTGCGAAACGCCGGAATGAATTTTGCGCCATTGAAATCGGACAGGGCCGCCTGGCCGAAACCGAGATACGGCGGCTCCTCGGTTACGACCCGCATGTTCTTTAGATTGCCGGCGGCATCAACCTCGAGCGCAAGTTCGACAACGCCGGTTAGCCTCACTGTAGTTGGTGTGTCCGGATAATGTATTCCAGTGAACTTTGAGCCCGGACCAGCATAGGGTTGTGGATCGATGAAGTCGTTTTCCTTTTTGACTTCCTCTAGTTGCTGATTGGAAAAGATGCGCAGTCGCGGTTTGCCATTCACGACCGCGAACGTTGCCGTGCCGTAGAAAACGGCGACGACCGGTTGGTGATTGTAAATCGGGGGAATAAACTTCGCGTTTGCCAGGCGTTTCAATACCTCCTGCTCAAGCAACTCTGATCCGCGCGTGCCGCGGTAACCAGCACTTCGAACGACATCCCCAGTCGGCGCCACGAGACAGGAAAACATAACTGCAGCGTCTTTCTGACCCTTTTTAATCAGATCGGCCGTGTCGATCTTGTTTATCATGGCATCGGGACCTGCCCCGAGCAGTGCAGGCCGGAACTCCGGCAGCGCCGGTGTCGCTGTCGGCGTTGCCGTCTTTCCTGTTTGCGACAACGCCAGTTCGGCAGTGAGCAGCAAACCAATTATGCAAAATGTTCCGAGCCGCATGGCGGAATAGGCAAGCAGGATGCGTCGTTTTTGCAAGGGAAACTGAATTTATGCCGCGATTGCCAGCGGGGTCACCCCGGCCATCCGATGGACCACTTTGTGACGCTGGAAGTAGCCAATGAGCGCGTCACGCGTTTGCACCGGATGCAGGATGCAGTTGCCCTCCGGCCGGTCGAGGAACGCGCGCAATTTCATAAAATGATGGCCGCCGCTGCGTGCATCGAAACTGTTAAACGCAATGACGTATTTCTTGTTCCGATCCAGCGGCTCCCGATTGGCCCGGACCATCGACACAATCTTACAGTCGTCGCGGAGACCTTCTGTCTTCAGTTCGAAGCCAAGCAGATTGCGCTTTTCGTGGCTGGCGAATACATCTTCCATCGCAATCTTTATTTCCTCAGGCGAGAGTTGCGCCGTCACAATGTAGTTCTCAAAAGGAATGATGTTCCAGACGTCGTAAACCGTTTTCGGGCCGGCGATCAAATCGGCCTTGTCATCGAACGTCCCGTGCATGACTCCATCAACCGACACATTTCGGTCCATCAACATTTCCATGATTGCCGCTCCGATCAGCCTCTCGACATCGCTTGGCCGGCTCGGGCGGCTTCGACCACGCAGCGTCTCTGCCAATTCACCGATCGGTTCCGACAAAGCGGCGCTCGATTCGGCGAGGTGCGATTTCGCTCGTGAGAGCACCATCTGATCAAAGCTGAAGCGGCTATCCATCAGGTCGCAGATTGCTTCGCGGTGAAGCAGTTTCTTTGAATTGCGATCGAAAAGAAGATCGACGCGCCCCACGTGAATCCCGAAATGATCTGCTTGAGTAAACAACACGCCGTTCGTTAGCCGACTTGGGACGTCCTGATGCGTATGGCCCGCGATAAACACGGCCACCTCCGGAAATTCCGAAGTCAACGCCATTACGGTATTGGCAAAATCATCGCCGCCGCTGCGCGTCTTGAGTCCCATGTGACCCGTTAACACGATCGCGTCCGCGCCTCCGCTCTTCGCGCTCGCAATCGCGCGGCGAACGGGCTCTACCGGATGCCGGAAATCAAGTCCTCGGGTAAAATCCGGCCAAAGCCAAAACGGCATCCCTGGCGTGGTGATACCGATGATCGCAATCTTGATTCCAGCAATTTCCTTCAAAATGAACGGCTGAACTTTTGAAAACGGGTGCTTCGCATCTGGAAATTCGCCGGGCAGTTTTCCTTGCATCAGCATGTTCGCGGCAAGAACGGGCATGTTTGATTGTTGCAACGCGCGTTCGAAGCATTCCATTCCCCAATCGAATTCATGATTGCCGACGACCCAGGCGTCATATTCGAGATGATTGAGCAGATCGATCATCAACGCGCCCTTGTTTCGAAGGCTGACGTCGGTGCCCTGGTATACGTCGCCGACGTCGATCAAGATCGAGTTGGGATTTCCTCGCTGCCAACGCCTGATTTGCGTCGCGCAACGTGCCAATCCGCCCCGATCCGGGTTTCCGTCGTAGTCGAAGCTTGGAAGGATATGACCGTGCAAATCCGTTGTGTGCAGGATCGAAATGCAAACCGTGTCGGGATTGAACGCGGCAGCAGCACTCGCGAGCGTCGGGACAGCGCTGAGCAGTCCCATTTGCCCGGCGAGTTTCAAAAACTCTCGCCGAGTCCAACAACTGTCCGCGTCATACATCGACTGCTTCAATGGGCAGACATATTAGCGCCGCATCGGTCAATATCTCAATGAAAATGCTGAGGCTTCACTGTCTTGACCCTAAGGCCGTTTCGCTGACACTTCGTCATGCGTAACGAGGATGCTGTTGCCGATTTCAAAGCGAACCTGCGCGGGCGACTGATCGAGCCGGGCGACAAGGAGTACGATGAAGCCCGGAAGGTGTACAACGGGATGATCCACAAAAAGCCACGGCTCATTGCCCATTGCGCCGATGTGGTCGACGTCATTAACTCGGTGAACTTCTCTAGAGAAAACGATCTGCTTCTCGCCATCCGCAGCGGTGGTCACAACGCGGGAGGCTTGGGCGTTTGCGACGATGGTTTGGTCGTCGATCTGAGCCCGATAAAATATACCCGGGTCGATCCGGCTGCCCGCACAGTGACCGTTGGAGGCGGCTGCACCTGGGGCGATGTGGACCACGCCACTCATGCGTTTGGAATGGCGACGCCCAGCGGAATCATTTCCACGACCGGTGTTGGCGGATTAACTCTGGGCGGAGGAATTGGACATCTCACCCGCAAATGCGGATTAAGCATCGACAATCTCGTCTTGGCCGATGTCGTTTTGGCCAACGGCACTTTTGTTAAGGCGAGCACTGATGAGAATTCCGACTTGTTCTGGGCGCTTCGCGGCGGAGGCGGAAATTTCGGCGTTGTAACAGCGTTCACATTCAAGCTGCATCCGGTCGACATGATTTATGGCGGCCCCATGCTCTACGAGCTGAGCGAAACGGCCGACGTAATGAAATGGTACCGCGAGCTGATTCCTGCGGCTCCCGATGACCTAAATGGCTTTTTCGCTTTTCTCACAGTCCCGCCCGCGCCGCCTTTCCCGGAACATCTGCACATGAAAAAAATGTGCGGCATTGTCTGGGCATACACGGGGCCTCAGGAGAAAGCAGAGGCGACGTTCAAACCGATTCGCGACTTCAAGAAGCCTGCTCTCGATTTTGTAGGTCCTCTGCCGCAACCAGCCCTACAAAGCATGTTCGATGCACTCTATCCTCCCGGCCTTCAATGGTATTGGCGCGCCGATTTCGTAAATGAATTGAGCAATGACGCGATTGCGCAGCACATTCGGTTCGGCGAAGCGCTCCCCACGATGCATTCCACGATGCATATGTATCCGATCGACGGAGCCGCCTCACGCGTCGGCAAAACGGATACCGCTTGGAATTATCGCGATGCCAAGTGGGCGCAAGTAATGGTTGGTGTTGATCCCGATCCCGCGAACAAGGAAAAAATTATTTCCTGGACCAAGAGCTATTACGATGCGCTTCATCCGTACTCCGCCGGCGGAGCTTACGTAAACTTTTTGATGGGTGACGAAGGCGAAGAACGCGTGAAAAAAACTTATGGCGGGAATTACGAGCGGCTGGTCGCGATCAAAAAGAAATACGATCCAGATAATTTCTTTCGTGTGAATCAAAACATTAAACCGAGCAACTTATAGGGTCGCTTGCGCCAAGCGATTGAATAGATGACTGCCGACGAGCTAAGAACACTACAGGCGCCGCTTAAGGCACAGTATCGAGAGAGTTCTGAAACTGCGTTGGTCACACTTCGGGCAGAAGGACGAATCGGCGAAAATATCACCTGCAAAATCGAAACGGGAAAAGCACGCGTTGAAGCGGGGCTTCATCCGGCGACAGGCGGCGACGGGGAGGGCGCGTGTTCGGCAGACATGTTGCTCGAAGCGCTCGTAGGCTGCGCTGGCGTCACCCTGCGCGCGGTCGCTACTGCTCTTAATGTTCCACTTCGCGGCGCGACGATTCGAGCGGAAGGCGATCTCGATTTTCGCGGTACGCTCGGCGTTTCCAAAGACGCGCCAGTTGGGTTCAAAGAAATCCGGCTAAACTTCGATTTGGATACGGACGCCAGCGAAGAACAGCTCGCCACGTTGGTTCGTCTGACCGAGCGCTATTGTGTGGTTTACCAAACGCTCACTAATCCCGCGAATATCAGCGTTTTGCACCGCGCGAGATCGCGCTAACCTCAGCCAGTATGCCGTTATACATGGACATTCACAATCTTCCGGAGGGAACCACTATGGAAGATATCGCGAAGGCCCACGCGAAGGATATGGAAACGCAGCGGAAATATGGCGTTGAATACACCAAATACTGGGTCAACGAAAAGGCGGGTAAGCTTTTTTGTCTCTGCCATGCGCCAAGCGCTGAGGCAGCAGAGTGTGTCCATCGCGAAGCCCACGGTATGGTGGCGGAGAAGCTTATTGAAATACAGCCCGAACTTGCGGACAGCTTTCTGGGTGGTGTCGAAACAAATTCAGCGGGAGCGGTCGTGCTGCCAGACGCCGGAGCCGATGCGCGCGATCCGGGAATTCGAACTGTTCTCTTCACGGACGTTGTGAATTCAACGACGCTGACTCAATCGCTCGGCGACGAAGCGGCGCTTGCGATCCTCGGCGTGCACGACGTGATTGTGCGAGATGCGTTGTCCGCCCTGGGTGGTCGCGAGGTCAAGCACACGGGCGACGGCATCATGGCGTCATTCGTATCGGCAGCGGGCGCGGTTCGATGCGCAATTCAGGTCCAACGCGAGCTGGCGAAGCA
>DATIOX010000057.1:0-4164 GCA_035472675.1 Candidatus Dormiibacterota bacterium | reverse complement strand
ATCCGGAGATATGGCTTGGGCGCTTTCCAGCCTTGCGGATAACGCTTCTTCGCCTCCTCGTTCGAAACCGAGCCCGCAATGATCACATCGTCGCCTTGTTTCCAATTGACAGGCGTTGCTACCTGATGCTTTGCGGTCAATTGCAATGAGTCGATCACCCGCAGCACCTCGTCGAAGTTGCGGCCTGTTGTCATCGGGTAGACGAGGATCAATTTAATCTTCTTGTCCGGGCCGACGACGTAGACATTGCGCACGGTCGCGTTGTCCGCTGGTGTGCGCTTCTTCGGGTCACCTTCAACATCTGCGGGAAGCATCCCGTACAATTTCGAGATCTTGAAGTCGGAATCACCGACGATTGGGTAGTTCGGTGCGTGACCCTGCGTTTCTTCGATGTCCTTCGCCCAGCCTGTATGATCGCCAGTCGAATCGACCGACAATCCCATCACCTTCACGTTTCTGCGATCGAACTCTGGTTTGATTTTAGCCATATAACCGAGTTCGGTCGTGCAAACTGGCGTGAAGTCCTTGGGGTGAGAGAACAGAATGGCCCAGGAGTTGCCCACCCAATCATGAAAACGAATCGGGCCCTCGGTAGTTTCCGCTTCAAAATCCGGTGCTGTATCACCAATTTTCATTTGCTTTGCCTCCTTTACTTACTACGGAGAAGGTTTTCTCAAGTTCTGACGCGAAAGTCAATATTGGCGTGGCGGGTCGACTTTCTTACTGAGTGGTCAGTTCGCAAAACTTGTTAAGATCGATGTTCCCACCTGAGACGATTGCGACAATCGGACCCTTGCCGGCTTTTCCAGTTAACGCCGCGGCAAGCGGCAGCGCACCTGCACCTTCGGAGATTACCCGCGTCTTTTCGGCCATGAGCCGCATCGCTTTCTTGGTCTCCTCCAAGTTGACCACAAAGTATTCATCTACCGTCGGTTTCATTCGTTCCCACATGCGAGGGAACATGCTTTGACCGCCGGCGCCATCAACGAAGGAGGCTTTCCACTCCTTGAACACTTGCGGTGACCCCATTTTGAACGACAGGGCGGCGGGTGCGGCTGTCTCCGGCTCGACACCGAAAATCTTTATCTCCGGCTTGAGGGCTTTGAGTGCGCTGCCGACGCCAGTGATAAGTCCGCCGCCCCCAATGCTGGCAATGACCGCCCCCGTCTCTGGGGCGTCCTCCAAAATCTCCAGCCCCATGGTTCCGTGCCCCGCGATGAAGTTGTCGTCGTCGAATGGATGAATGAATGTTCCTTCGGCCCCAGGAAATGAGCGCTCCTCCAGCGTTTTCCATGCGACATCGTATGGTACTGGAAACAGTTTTGCGCCAAGCGCGCGCATCCGGTCCAGCTTCGATTTCGGCGCGGTCTCAATTACCACAACGGCGCATGGCACGCCTGCTTGTCGCGCCGCGTAGGCGACGCCTTGTCCTGCATTTCCCGCACTGATTGTCCACACACCACGCTTGCGCTCGGAATCAGAGAGCAGTGCCACAGCATTCGCTGCGCCGCGCAGCTTGTAGGCATTGATCGGCTGCAAATTCTCCAGTTTAAGTCGAATATCCGGAAAATCTGGTCCGAGCTCTAAACGGATGAGCGGCGTGCGAACGATCGTAGGCGCGATGCGTTTGCGCGCTTCTTGTATTTCTGACAGTTGGATTGCACGAACCGGTTCGAGAATCATCTGTTCACTGTAGAGACAGCCGTGCCGGCTGCAATCTTATGCAATTCACAGTGGCCAGTTGTTCGTGGTTTGGTAGCCTCGCAAACTGGCATGGGAAAACGAACCGCCCAAAAAAGGAAGGCTCGTGGCTCTGCCGCAGCCAACGCGCAAAGAGGGGTGCCGCTAATCCGCGCTACAACAATTAGGCGACCTGATCTCCTTATCTTGCTCGCTCTAGGGGCGGGTACATTCGGAATTTATGCACAAGTGATCGGGCATCAGTTCATCACGCTCGATGACCCCACGTACATCCGGGAAAATCCAATGGTGAATCGCGGTGTTACGCTCGACGGGCTCACTTGGGCGTTCACCACGTTCTACGCGGCAAACTGGCATCCGCTCACGTGGATCGCGCACATGATCGACAGCCAACTCTTCGGCATGAACGCTGGCGCGCATTTGCTCGTTAATGCCGTAATTCACGTGGCAAACACGCTGCTGCTTTTTTGGCTTCTTCTTGGCACGACTCGAGCCCGATGGCCCAGCGCACTGGTCGCAGCGCTTTTTGCGCTGCATCCGTTACACGTGGAATCAGTCGCTTGGGCGGCCGAGCGCAAGGATACGCTCTCGACATTCTTCGGCCTCTTTTCACTTATCGCTTACACGCACTATGTCGAGACGCGCTCGCGCAAGTGGTACGCATCGACTGCCGTTACTCTTGCGCTAGGTCTATTGGCCAAACCGATGCTGGTGACCTGGCCCTTGGTGATGTTGTTACTCGACTACTGGCCGTTGAGGAGGTTGGCAAATGCGACCTCGAAAGAATATCGACGAGGAGCTTCCCACAGGGAAGCGGCTAAAGGGATCGCGTCGCTAGTGCGGGAGAAGTTACCGTTGTTTGCCATCGTTGCGGCGTCGGCGGTCATCACATTCGTCGCGCAATCTCGTGATCGCGCTGTGCGCACACTAGCCGATGCCCCTATTGCGCTGCGACTGTCGAACGCGCTTGTGTCATATGCGAAATATTTCCTGCGCACATTCTGGCCGAGGGATCTGGCCGTCTATTATCCGTTTGCAGCGTCGGACATACGGGCTTGGCAGATGATAGGTGCAGCGTTCCTACTGATTGCAATTACGGCGTTCTGTTTTTTTCAACGGAAAACGCGACCGTACCTCTTCGTGGGCTGGCTTTGGTTTCTGGGAACACTGGTTCCTGTTATAGGGTTCGTTCAGGTTGGCGGGCAAACCATGGCGGACCGCTACTTTTATATTCCATCAATCGGTTTGTTCATTGCAGTGGTGTTCGGATTAGCGGGCATCGCCAAGAGCTGGCGTGTTGCGCCATGGCTCAGTGCTGGAATAGCTGGCGTGGTTCTCCTAATGCTTGCTACTCTTACTAACGCGCAGATTCAGCGCTGGCGTGACAGCGTCACTTTGTTTGAGTACACGCTCGCAGTCACTCCACCTAATCTCCACATAGAATACAATCTGGGCCTGGCCATGGGCGGTAGTGGCAGATACGATGAGGCCGCGGCGCATTTTGAGAAGACATTGCAGATCGACCCCAATTTCTATGACGGCATGGTGGGCATGGGCGTTACTCGCGCGATCCAAGGCCGACTGCCGGAAGCCGTCGAGCATTTCCAAGCTGCAATTCGTTCTCAGCCGGACGCGCCGAAAGCGCACGTGCAGTTGGCCCACGTACTGTGGAAGCAGAACCGCGATCAAGCCGCGCTTGAGCAGATGTTCCGCGCGTCACAATTTGCGCCCCGAGACGCAGAAATTCGCGCTGATCTTGGGCTCGCGCTGGAACTGGTGGGCCGAATACCGGAGGCTATCGAGCAACTTCACGAAGCGCTCCGATTGAATCCCAACAGCGCCGAGACTCACAGCAATTTGGGGTTGGCCCTGCTCGGCTCGGGCAAAGCGCGGGAGAGCATTCCCGAATTTGAAGTGGCGCTGCGTCTGAAGCCGGAGTTGAAAGGCGCAGCCGATAATCTCCAGCGCGCGCAGACGCAGTTAGGCTCCCAAAGGTAACAGCGCGAGATCGACAAATACAAATTGAACGGTTCTTGTATCGCGCCTGTCTGAGCAATCACCATGATTAAAATTACCACTGCCGCCCTAGTTGCAGCCGCGATGCTCACAGCATCCAGCGCGTTCGCAGGAGACAAGGCATGTTGTGCCAACGGTGCCTCGAAGGCGAATTCAATGGCGTGCGTCAATCTCGCAACGCTCAATCTCACGCCAGATCAAAAGACAAAGATAGAAGCGTGGCAGGCTGAATGCATGAAGGCAGGCTGCACAAAGGAAAGCCGGCAGACATTCCTAAAACAGGCGAAAGGAATTCTCTCTGCACAGCAGTTTGCTCAGTTGAAAACGCAATGTCAGAAGTCGGCTAAAGAGGCAAAGAAAACCGAAGCCTGATTTTGGTCTGATTGTCATCCCGAGCGAAGTCGAGGGATCTCGCAAATTAGCGAGCGTTAGATAAAGCGAGAGATT
>DATIOX010000056.1:0-6699 GCA_035472675.1 Candidatus Dormiibacterota bacterium | reverse complement strand
AGGTTTGACTGAGAATAGCCTGATTGGCAAGCGCAAAAGAGCCGCGCCCGGCGATAGCGTCGTCACTCCTCACTGACCACTAGACGACAGCCGATCTTATCCTTGTTCCTTCCTAGTTTTTACTTCCTACTTCCCGCGCTTTAGCGGGGCGACAGCCCCCATCTCGGCCCTGGCCGAACGCATCGTCGAAAACATCGTCGCCTCGGTGGCTCGTGGACCACAGGAGCCTCTTCCCGTTTTTCTTTTGCCTGTTGTTTCCTACTTTCCGTGCGGCCTTCGCTTCCGGCGAACGCTGACCAAGGTCACGATTCGCGCAAATAAACGCAGTCGTTCGCGAAGGCATAGCCCGATAAGCGCTACATCTTGTGTCGAAAGTACTTGCGTGGCCATACATCTTGCGCAAATCTGACAAACCAGATGGACCGGTCTCTCGATGACCTTACCGGCCGTAGGTTTGGAAAATGGGTAGTCCTGCCTCGCGACGATTTTGAGTCGACCTATCAGCACAGCAAATGGCTGGTTCAGTGCGAGTGCGGAAGGCTTAGGCACGTCGCCGGACAAGAGCTCTTGAATGGGCGGTCCTCATCTTGTGGCTGCACACCGCATCGTAGAAACGGTGATAACGGGAAGACCTCAGTGCGCAGTGAAACGCTGCGAACGCGACTGCACCGTGTGATGAACGAGCTTCGACCAGACGAAGGTGAACCCAGGGCTAAATCTGAAGGTTCGCGAGAACCTGATTTGTTTCGTGAGGATACACAATCGGATCGGCGGATGATTGTCTAATCAGACAAAATCCTATTGTCGCCCTGACGCGCGAATTCACGGCAACGCCTCTACGCGTTGGCGGTTTGCATGGTGAGCAACCATGATCCGCAGCACAAACGGAAGCATTTCGAGACTGGGCTGGAAATTGGCTCTCGATATCGCGTGTATTCTGCTTGCCCTGCCGATTTGGCTGCCGCTGATGACCTTGCTCATCCTGGTGACGCGAATCGCTTCGCCCGGTCCGATCTTCTACCGGCAGGACCGCGTCAGGCTTGGAGGCAGGCCTTTCTTAATCTGGAAGTTCAGAACGATGCAGGTGCGTGCTGAGACACAAACTCACGAACGCTACTTCCGTGAATTAATGGAGGTCGATCGTCCAATGACGAAGCTGGATGCTTATGGCGATCCACGCCTCGCCCCTTTTGGCCGATTTCTGCGTGCAAACGGCCTGGATGAATTGCCGCAGATCTTCAACGTGGTTTGCGGTGAGATGAGTCTTGTTGGTCCGCGGCCATGCACGCCAAATGAATTTGCTCATTACGAGCCGTGGCAACGGGAACGTGTAAACGGTTTGCCGGGCCTGACCGGACATTGGCAGGTAAACGGCAAGAATAAAACGACGTTCAACGAGATGATCGTGATGGATCTCTTCTATCTCGAGAATATGTCGATCTTACTCGATCTGAAAATCATTCTCAAGACCGGCGCCGTTATCGCTCGGCAACTCTTGGAGTCCCGGCAGACGGCACAATCGGTTGCAAAGCAAACCGTACAATGCTTGAAGGAGGAGATCTCAACCAGCGTCCTGGGCACAACGACCCGAAGCGGATTCGAAAACGATCGCCAAGCTAAGAACGCACTCCAGAAAAAAATGGATTGAGACGACGATGGAAAAGGTAGGTAGCGCGAGCTCTTCCCGCTTTTGCGATTCAACAATTCAATGAATCACGCGGCGATAGCCTGCGATTCTACTTCGGTGCAACCGTTGTCCAGTCGCCGACATGCAGCGCAGTCAGCACGATTTCTACTGCAAGAGAGCAAAGGATGATTCCCATTACCCGCACCAGCACGGCTGCTCCCTGCCGGCCGATCACCCGCAGAATCGCATCCGAAAAAAGCAGTAGGACGTAGGTCAGGAAGAGCACCACCAGAAGGACAACGCCGGTTTCGACCTGCTGCGGCACCGTATAAACATCGTTATCGGTCAAGAGGATCACCGCCATCATTGCACCCGGCCCGGCAATGGAAGGCACCGCGAGCGGGAACACCGCGAGGTCGCGCCCCTCCTCTGGCAATCTTTCCGTCTTTGCATCCATTTTCCCAAAAAGCATCTGCAGACCGAACAGGAATAGAATGATGCCGCCGGCTACTCTGAGCGAGTGCAGGTGAATGCCGATCGCGTCGAGAATGATCTGGCCGGCGACCACGGCGACCACGAGGATAACAGTGGCGTAAATTATAGCACGCAGCGCTGTCCGACGCCGCTCTGCCCGCGTGAGCGAAGCGGTCAACCCGGCAAACAACGCCACATTCCCGATCGGATCGATCGTCGTCCAGATGGCAGCGAAATCTCTGCCAATCTTGATTAGGAGAGGAGACATATGCCGGAATGTGTGCTTACGCCTTATACGAACGGTGGATCAAGCGCGAGGCAAAGTTTGGGGTGTGAAATGGGGCTCGGGCGTTCTCGGCCTTCAGAACACATCGTCGCCTCGTTGATTCACTGACAATTCCTCTTTCCTCCTTCTTCCTTCTCACTTTCCCTGGGCCTCAGCGTCCGGCAGCAGAAGGCTCATCACGTCGTGTAGGCTGTCGAAATTCCTGTCGCCGGCAATAGGACGTCGCTACAATTCGCGGCGCATGAGCAGAGGTCAAAAACTCGCCGCGAAGATTCTCAGCGGGAAATCAGACAAGAACTTCGCCTTCAACGATCTCTGTTCTTGAGCACGCTGGTTTTCAATCACGTTCTGGAAGAGGAAGCCACCGCATTTACTATAAGGAAGGCGTGGTCGAGATTGTCAACGTGCAGCCGCGCAACGGAAAGGCGAAGCCGTATCAAGTAAAACAGGTGCGTGAACTGCTTTTAAAGTATAAGATCGATGTCGAATGAGGACGCGCTACGAGCTGATCATCTACTGGAGCAAAGACGACGATTGTTTCGTTGTCGAAGTGCCGGAACTCCCCGGCTGCATGGCTGACGGTCAAACGTACGCCGAAGCCGTGGCCAACGCCGAGCAAATCATCGAGGAATGGATCGATACCGCCCGCAAACTTGGACGCCCAATTCCCGAGCCGCGCGGAAAACTTGCCTACGCCTGATGCGAATGCAGTTTTTCCGCTTTAACGATTCAACGTTTCAACGAGGCGAGAGCCTGAAAACATTCGATCGAATGAAATGACCGTGCGTCGCGCTAAATCAAAGACCGTAAAGCGAATTGATCGCAAACCGAAGAAGCAATTCCAACCGATAGCCAAATTGCTAAAACGCTCACGTGGATCGCTCAGGGAAACAAAAGCGATGGAAATGTTCGTAAGTGAGCGGAAGCGCGAGCGTGGCCGCATGAATTAACGATTGGCGTACTGCATCGCGAATCATACATCGGATCAAAAACCCACGAACTCACTTGCGAGTTTAATCCGCTGTAATTATCGAACATCTCGAAAAAAAAGTCACGCGATCTCGGGAATTCCCAGCTCTCCCAAGTAATTGAACGTCGAATCGTAGAAGGAAAGCGCAGGCGATCTGGAACTGATCCGCCAGGCGGCCGTATTCAAAGCGACAAAGAAAATGTCCTACGCCGACTGCTTCGCAGCGGCTCTGGCAAAGACACAAAATGCGGAACTGGTCACCGGCGACCGCGAATTCAAAGTGGTTGAGAACGAGTTGAAGAAGATCCGGTGGCTTTCGTAACAGCGTTGTTGTAGCGGCGGCTGTGTCAGCCGCGATTCTGTGATAGCCTGCTCGCGCCGATGTCGTATCGCGCCCAGAACGAAAAAAAGTTCAAACGCTGGGAAGAACTGCCGAACGGCGGTCGGCGATACCTTCGCGATTTTGTCGGTCGCGCAGGTGGACGTGCTCGCTACGTCAAAGAAGTGGATGCGAGCGAACGCACCATCCGGTTCCTCCAGGAAATCTATGATGCGAGTGGTCGCCTCGTAGCGATGCATGAGAAATTTCCCGTCGATTCGGGTCATAAAGAGTTGTAAAATTCACGCGATGAAGATCACCCGCCAAACTGTCGCCGATAAAATCGCGGACTATCTGCACGCCAAACTCAGCCAGGCAGAATTAGTTGATTGGGCCGAGCGCGCGATGATGGACGCAGACTTCGACGAGGCGGACGCGGAAGTTTTGTCAGACATAATCGGCCGGCTCGGCCTGGCCGACGTCGCCGAGTTCGGACTGCGCTGGCAGGATTGCGAAGAATTTCTCCGCCGCCTCGGCTATCGCGCAAAAGTGATCGTCTCGAGCGAATGAAACCGGTTCACCGGCGTGGTTTCTTCCGATACAAGAAGCGTTAATGCTGTAGCGGCGGCTGTGTCAGCCGCACTCTCTACTTCACGCAAGTGATGGGATGCAACGGACGACCGGTCCTGGTGCGCTTTATCATCTCGGAGATCAAAAAAGAATCCTGCAAGTTCGAGCAATCGTTCTCAACCGACGACGGCAAAACCTGGGAAGTAAACTGGATTGCGATCGACACGCGTGTGAAGAAATAAAAGAAGCGCCATTGGAAAGTCGGCCGCCAATCAAAATCCCGGATGCTTCGCCTCCGCCAGAGCGATTCTAGCGTGGCGCCCCCGGCTGTCCAGCCGCCGACACCAAGCGCAGTCAGCACGATTTCTACTGCCAGAGAGCAAAGGATAAGTCCCATTACCCGGACCAGGACGGACGCACCCTGCCGACCGATCACCCGCAGAATCGCATCCGAAAAAAGCAGCAGGAGGTAGGTGATGAAAAGCACCACCAGTAGGACAATGCCGGTCTGGAGCCGCTGCGGCACAGTATAGACATCGTTATCGGTTAAGACGATCACCGCCATCATTGCGCCCGGCCCGGCGATGGAAGGTACCGCCAGCGGGAACACCGCGAGGTCGCGTCCCTCCTCTGGCGATCTTTCCGTCTTTGCATCCATTTTCCCAAAGAGCATCTGCACACCGAACAGGAACAGAATGATGCCGCCGGTCACTTTGAGCGAGTGCATGTGAATGCCGATTGCGTCGAGAACACTGGGCAGTGCGAGTGATCAAGGTAAAGTGAAGAGGGTAGGAGCGAGTGAACGGAGCCGCGGGGGACGCGAGCGACATGGATGGGCAAAACCGAGAGGTCAAAATGGGCGGGAGCCCATAAGTCAACGCGGGCAGCGAGCGAGTTTCAAATCTTTGCTAATCTTGATCAAAAGCGGAGACATGTGTCGGAGCGTGCGTTTTATCCTGATACGACCGCCTAATCAAGCGCGAGCAAAGTTGTGGCGCGCGGCATCGCGCGATCGAACGCGTGAAATGATTGCTTTCCGCTTCAACGCTTCAATTCGCCGCTGGACGAATCCGCCGTGGCGGACGATTCAACCAATCACGGGGCGATAGCCAATGTGTGCTTTAGCCTTATACCAACGGCGGATCAAACGCGAGGCAAAGTTGGGGGCGGCATCGCGCGATCGAACGCCTGAAATATTTTCCGATTCACGTGGCGACAGCCTGATCATCCGGCGCCACGGCTTCTTCGGATATAAGAAGCGTAACTGATAAATTCTGCTTCGCTTCGATCGCGCTCTCGAATAAAACGGCCGCATGCTTCGGCTAGAAAAAAAATACCCCTACGCTATCCAGGAGGAAAACAACGCTTTTTAGAGTACCTTGCGCCGTTGCTGCCCGCCGCGAATTCGTTCAAGGGTCAATTCTTCGAACCGTTCGTCGGCGGAGGTTCTGTTTTTTTTTGCTTTGAATTCAATGATGCAATCTTGTCCGACGTAAATAAGGAATTAATCGACCTATACCGCGGAGTCCGCTATTCGCCTCGCGGCGTTTGGAAGAAATTCAAGGACCTTCCAACGACAAAGCTGGGGTACTATTGCGTCCGAGACAGTGATACATCTGAGCTAGATCTCGTCTCTCGCGCAGCACGAACGCTGTTTCTGAATCGCACCTGCTTTAAAGGTATGTGGCGCCACGATGCTCGGGGGCGCTTTAATGTTGGATATGGTGGCCAAAGTCGCCGGTGGGTGATAGCTGAACAAAACCTGCTTGCCTTTGCACGACAACTGCGAAGAGCCTCTCTCAGAACAGCTGATTTCGAGGAAGTAATTAACGAGGCCGGGAAAGGCGACTTTTTATTTGTCGATCCACCTTACAAGCCCGGGGAACGAGACATGGACGACGATCACTATGTGCATGCTAAATTCAGCTTCAAAGATCACCAACGTCTCGCAAAAACCCTTCATCAAGCGTCAAAACGTGGCGCATATTGGCTTCTTACAACCTCAGCGCACCCATCAATTCGTGCCCTGTTTTCGAGAAATTTCGTTTATCCTCTACGAGCTGGTGTCGGCAAGTTGCCAGGGCTACTGCGTAGACGAAGCGCCGAAGTACTAATTGCAAACTACAAACAAAAACCCCCATGAAAACATTCTTCGAGACAGCATCAATGCAGAATCATCCCCCACGCGCGGTGAGTGACTTTCTAAGTCAAGAAGCTGCGAGTGAGCAGGCAAAAAAATATGACGAAATGCGATTTGTCGGGTACGTCCTCGAGATCGGATACGACTCGATAACGATCATCACATCGGATCCGTTTAAGGAAAATGTGGGCGGTATCCCTCGCAATTCGCTTCTTATTATGGCACCCGCGAATTTCGAAAAGTTTCCACCGCATTTCACGCTGCTTCGAGTACTCGAGTCTGCGCCCACACCGTTGTCGAGCGATGTGCAACA
>DATIOX010000055.1:0-4200 GCA_035472675.1 Candidatus Dormiibacterota bacterium | reverse complement strand
GCAACGAATGGTCCATCAGCGGTGAAGCTATGCACTTCTGTTGCGTTCAACCACCAGTCGATTTTGCCGCGGACCGCTTCTTTCCCGCGCGATTCCGGCGAGCCGCCGCTCATGCTAAAGGCTTCTACGCTCACAATGTTGTCGTCGTAAAGCGTGTCGAGCGCTTCGTACCAGCCTTGTTTGCGGACCAGGTCCACCACTCTTTTAGCAACTTCTTTAGTCGTCATTTCCCTTCTTTACTTAAATAATTTGGCAAGGCGAACATCAACATATGTGGGCAATTGACCGGGAACCTTGTGACGAGAGCGTAATTCGTTCGCGTCCAGCCAGCGCGCCTTGTTCGAAACTTGCCGGACGGTGGGTGCTGGTTGCGACGACTCTCGCTTCCAGCATGGCGTTCATTGACGGCACGGTTGTAAACGTGGCGTTACCGGCGCTGCAAACCAATCTCAATGCCACGATCGTGGATGTGCAGTGGGTCATTGAAGCTTACTCGCTTCTGCTCGCCGCGCTTCTCCTTGCCGGAGGATCTCTTGGAGATCACTACGGACGCCGCCGCATCTTCCTGTTCGGTGTGACGCTTTTTGCTTGCGCATCAGCCTGGTGCGGGCTCGCTCCCGATATTCATCAACTGATTGTCGCCCGCGCTGTGCAGGGACTTGGTGCGGCGTTATTGGTACCCGGTAGTCTTGCAATTATTAGCAGTTCGTTTCCGGAGAACGAACGTGGACGCGCGATTGGGACGTGGTCGGGTTTCAGTGCGATTACCACCGCTATCGGACCTGTCATCGGCGGCTGGCTGATCGAACATGTTTCGTGGCGCGCGGTGTTCTTCATCAATATTCCAATCGCGCTTTTGATCATCTTGATCTCGCTGCGACGGGTTCCAGAGAGCTCCGACAAGCAGAGCAAGAGACTCGATTGGTGGGGCGCAGTTTTGGTAACCTTCGGCCTTGGCGCTTTGGTGTATGCACTGATCGAATCGTCGCAACTCGGCTTCGGCGATCGATCAGTAGTTGCGGCGCTCGTTGCCGCCGCCGCGCTGCTAACGATGTTCCTGGTCATTGAGACACGAGTGCCTGATCCCATGTTGCCGCTGGAGTTGTTCCGGTCGCGAACATTCGCTGGAGCGAACCTGCTGACACTTCTGCTTTATGGCGCGCTCGGCGGGGCGCTTTTTTTCCTGCCTCTTAATTTGATTCAGATTCAGCATTACTCCGCGACGAAAGCAGGCGCGGCGTTCCTGCCATTTGTTCTGATCGTTTTCCTGCTTTCGCGCTGGGCGGGCGGACTGGTCGAAAAGTATGGCCCGAAAATTCCGCTGGTTGTCGGCCCGTTAATCGCGGGTCTTGGCTTCGCGCTTTTCACGTTGCCCGGTGTGAATGCCGGTTATTGGCAGAACTTTTTTCCCGCAGTCGTTGTACTTGGTACGGGCATGGCCGTAAGTGTCGCGCCTCTTACCACTACTGTGATGAATTCAGTTTCGCAGAATCGAGTCGGCGTGGCATCGGGCGTTAACAACGCGGTTGCACGAGGCGCCGGACTGCTCGCGATCGCTGTATTCGGGATTGTCATGCTTCACTCTTTCAATCATTCGCTGGATCGACGATTAGCTGGATGGAAGCTTCCCGCGTCCGCGTGGCAGTCGTTGCAGGCTCAACGTACCAAGCTTGCGGCCCTTTCCCTTCCGCAGGAGTTGGATGAGATGACTCAACAAATGATTGGGCACACGATCGCTGAATCTTTTGTGGATGCTTTCAGGCTCATCATGGCTATCGGAGCAACGCTCGCCGTTACTGGTGGGATCGTAGCGTTCCTGCTTATTGGCACGCGAAAAAACAGCCTTTCCGGCAAATGATTTACTTAAATCGTTATACCAGAAGGTTCGCGAGTTATCACCACGTGGTTACCATATGAAGTCTGTGGAGAAAAAAATTCCCGGACTTCATCATGTGACTGCGATCGCCAGCGATCCGCAGCGAAACCTGGACTTCTATGTGGGACTTCTCGGTCTGCGTTTTGTCAAACGCACAGTCAATTTTGATGATCCCGGCTCTTACCATTTTTACTTCGGCGACGCACGCGGCACGCCTGGGACAATCCTGACATTTTTTCCATGGCCGGGCGCGCGGCACGGAATTCGCGGCGCCGGCCAGATCGAAGCCACAGCATTCTCGATTTCATCTGGGTCAGTGAGTTACTGGCTAGAGCGTTTGAAACAGCAGCATGTTGCGGCGGAAAGAATACCGTCGCGTTTCGGAGAAGAAGTGATTCGGTTTGTCGATCCTGACGGACTCTTACTCGAACTAATCGCTTCAAATTCGTTCGCGCCAGTTGAGCAATGGCCCGATAGCCCGATTCCTCCGGAGCATGCGCTTCGCGGATTCCACAGTGTTTCGGCTGCTTTGGAAGGCTACGAAAAGACGGCGCGTTTGCTCACTGATACGTTCGGTTACCGTTTGATCGAAGAATCACAGAACCGGTTTCGGTTCGCATCGGATGACGACAGCGCGCCGGGCCGAATCGTTGATTTGCTTTGTCTGCCTGGTTCTGGCGCCGGGCGTGTTGCGGCCGGGTCTGTGCATCACATCGCGTTTCGCGCACGTGACGAACAAGAGCAACTTCACTGGCGCGAACAGGTCGTTGATCTTGGTTACAACGTTACTCCGGTAATCGACCGCATTTATTTTCATTCAATCTATTTTCGCGAACCCGGTGGCGTGTTGTTCGAAATCGCAACCGAGCCTCCCGGTTTTACCGTCGACGAAGCAATCGAAGAGCTTGGAACCGGTCTACGCCTTCCGCGCTGGCTGGAATCCGCGCGTTCGCAGATCGAGAAAATTCTCCCCGCGATCCAAGTGCCACACAAACAATGAGGCCGCAGCCGGATTTTCTTCATGAATTCGTTCCGGGTAACTCGAAGCGAACACTCTTACTCTTGCACGGCACGGGTGGAAATGAGCGCGATCTCATCCCGCTGGGACGCGAACTCGATCCCGATGCATCTTTGCTTAGCCCGCGCGGCAAAATTCGGGAGAACGGAATGCCGCGCTTCTTTCGCCGCCTAGCGGAAGGTGTATTCGATTTGGAGGATTTAAAAACGCGCACGAACGAGCTTGCAGATTTCGTCGCCTCGGCAGCACGCCATTACAAACTCGCTGCGGACGAAATTGTTGGCGTCGGTTATTCTAACGGCGCCAACATCGCCGCAAGCATGTTATTGCTTCGGCCGGAAATATTGCGTGGCGCAATTCTATTTCGCGCCATGATCCCGTTGGTCCCAGACAGCACGCCAGACCTTTCATCGGTGCACGTTTGGATCGGCGCGGGAAATCAGGATGCAATCATTCCAACATCGGAGACTCAACGCCTTGTCGAACTTCTTCGCAGCGCCGGCGCGGACGTGACAATTCGTTTTTTCAATGCTGGCCACGGCCTAACGAGCAGCGACGTCGAGTCGGCGGGTCAATGGCTCAAGGATCTTAAGCCGTCAGCCGCGCGAAAATGAAAACAACCCGGCTCGAAGCGTTCAGTGACGGCGTTCTTGCCATCATCATCACGATTATGGTGTTGGAATTGAAAGTACCGCACACGGTTGAGCTCGCCGCGTTGAAACCGGTTCTGCCAGTATTGTTGAGCTACGTGCTCAGCTTCATTTACCTCGGCATCTATTGGAACAACCATCATCATCTATTTCAGGCCACGGAGGAGGTCAGTGGCGGGATTCTGTGGGCCAACCTCCATCTCCTGTTCTGGCTGTCGCTCTTTCCGTTCACGACAGCCTGGATGGGTGAAAACCACCTCACCGCGATCCCGACCGCTATTTATGGCTTCGTGCTACTGATGGCGGCAATTGCCTACTATGTTCTGGAGCGAACCATTATCGCCAAAGAAGGCCGCGACTCGCTTCTCGCGCAGGCTATCGGCAAAGATCGGAAAGGTAAACTCTCTGCCCTGCTCTACTTCCTTGCTATCCCGCTCGCATTTGTGAGCTCCTGGACTGCCAGCGCACTGTATGTGTTAGGCGCGCTCCTCTGGTTAATTCCCGATCGTCGAATTGAGCGCAAGCTGGAGAAGCGCGAGGAGTGAGCATTGCCACAATGCGCGTTCGTTATTGCTGCGATGCTCGCATCAGAATCGAAATGCTCCTTCGCAAATGCTTTCGGTCAGTCTGCGCCGATCGTTAGGGCTCTCACGCTT
>DATIOX010000054.1:0-16771 GCA_035472675.1 Candidatus Dormiibacterota bacterium | reverse complement strand
GTATGCTGGACAAACAGGGTTGCCGTCCCGTTCCGGACGCCGCATCTATCGATCTTTGACTGCACTTCGCGCGTGACTTCGTACAGTCCCTTTCCTTTGGTGCGAACTTCAAGTTGTTCGTGATGAACGTGCATTAGGACGCAGATTATTCAACGAGACCAAGGGAGCAATCTGTAAACTGACAGGCTGGGAAGCCTGTCTGCCGAGACAGCCAAGATGGCTATCTTCCGGACGCGCGTTGATCTCCGCGTCGGCTAATGGCCTAATAATCTTGGTGAGAGGCGATCTGGAGAAGGTGTTATTTGATGAGCCGGCGATTCATCGGCGCTTGGATGATATGGCAGCGCAAATTTCAAACGATTATCGTGATCGCAACCTGACCGTGATCGCAGTCTTGCACGGGAGCTTGATGTTCGTGGCTGATCTGCTTCGCCGAATTCCGCTTCCCTTGAAGCTGGATTGCCTGAGCGTGGCGAGTTATCACGGAAAAGCGCAGTCCAGCGGCGAGGTCGTTTTCAAGCTCGCCACGGCGAGTCCGTCCGGTGGCGGACAGAACACGCTCCCGGATGTCGGTGGCCGGGATATTTTGGTCCTGGATGATATTCTGGACAGTGGTTTTACGCTTGCAGCCGTTCGCGAGACTTTGGAAACAGCCAAACCACACAGCATTCGGATATGCGTGCTGTTGAGCAAAAAGAAACAACGCGCGCGGGAGGTGGATGCAGATTATATCGGGTTCGAAATCGAAGACGAATTTGTAGTAGGCTACGGGCTCGATTTCAGGGAGCGTTATCGCAATCTCCCCTATATTGGCGTGCTGAGAAAAGAATTGCTGGAGCAACCGGGCAAATGAAAGTACGAGCGCAGTTTTATGCGCAATTGCGCGATCTAGTTGGAAGCAGTGAAATGGATGTCGATCTTGCGGAAGGGGCGACTGTCCAGAACTTGCTGGACCAAATTTATGCGCAACAACCGAAGCTTCGCCCGCATGATAAAAGCATTTTGATTGGTGCAGGCGTGGAATTTGTGGATCGGAATTACAAGCTCAAACCGGGAGACGAAATTTCAATCATGCCGCCAGTTCAGGGCGGGTGAGGAAAACAGGCGTCCCGCCTGTTATGGCAAACATGCGTCTCGCTTGTCGAAGTCCAAGAAAGGACAGGGCTGGAAGCCTGTCTTCCACCGTCAGTCCCGAAAATTTCTGAAATTTGTGGCGACGCCAAAGTCGCGGCCACGGACGAATTGAATCACTGCCTGCAGATCGTCTTTCTTCTTTCCCGTAACTCGAATTTGTCGATCTTGCAGCTGGCTTTGCACCTTGAAACCTTGTGATTTGATCGCCTGAATGATTTCCTTCGCTTTATTCCCTTCGAGGCCCTGTTGAATTTTCAATTCCTGCCGGGCATGGCCGACCGATGAGATTGCGGGCTCGTCCTGTTCAATATTGCGCAAATCGACCCCGCGTTTTGAAAGTTTGCCGATGAGAATTTCGCGCAATCCCCGAAGGTAAGCTGCGTCTTCGGCGGTAAGGATAATCTTATCCTTCTCAGGAAGTATTTCCGCCGTTATGCCCTTGAAGTCGAAACGAGTCGCCAGTTCCTTGCGCGCCTGGTTGACCGCATTATCAAGTTCTTGCTTGTCCACTTCGGAGACGATGTCGAATGAGGGCATGAAAATCTGGTTATTAAATACTTGATGCTCGATCGCGAGTCCGACGCAAGCGAACGTTATGGATTTGCCTCAACGATCTTGATGTCGCCGTCCGCCGCGCGCATTTTGATTGCTGCCTGCCCTCCGCCGTTGACCAACATGTCGATTTTCGCAGCCGCTGCGGACGACGTTCGTTCAACTGCGAGATTATCAAAATCATTACCGATTTTTCCATGCGCGGTTTCCGCAACAAGGTGGAAAGCGGACTCGCTGGGAAGAAACGCCGAAGCGCTTCCTTGGGCGATGTTTGCATGGACTGAAAACGTTCCATGCTCCCACCAGTCGTACGAGACGGTAAGGTTCCCGCGCTGCAGGGCGAGGTCAATCTTGGTAAAGCAGTTGTGAGCGCGCATGCGACCATCGCCCAACCAGGCATGCACGCTTGGTCCGCGCATTCCGTCGACGAGAACCTCGCCCGCAACCAGGCGCAATTGCGATATGCTAACCGTTGCAGGAAGCACGAAGGTGTAATCAACGGTCCCGGAGCGATCAAACAGACCCCATCTCGGTTTAGAAGGAAATTTGGTGTCGATTGAAACGCTGGTCGGCTGCACAGAGACATCGATCGCGATCTCTTTCAGGCGCATGCGACTATAGGCTTTCTTCGTCGCGTAGACCTGCAGTTCGTTCGTGTTCGCGCCGTAAACCAATACGGCACCGTCACGGTTTTGAACACTTATGTCTGTGTTTGGCTGGACCGTGTAGACCCGCTCAAAAGTTTCCTCGAGGACGGGCTCGCTTTCCGAGCCGCAGCCTGCAAGCGACAACAGCAGTACGACAGCAATCTGCCGAAGGTTACGCCTCCTAGTTAGAGGTGATCGCACGCACGAACTCTATCAGCGCGTGCACGTTGTTAATCAAGGGAAGAGCTGCGGTGATAGCGATGACCACGAAAAGCATGCCTTCACTCTGGAAATCGCGCCGGGCCTCGTCTTTCAAATAGCCGTCGGCGATCTTCCAAAACGATCGCGAGGGGTAGCGTGTATAACGTCCGCTGGATCCTCCCAATGCGACGGCTTGGTAGCTGTAATCTGTCATGGGCACTCGGTTGCGTTTGCATGCAGCCGGATTAAACGAGTCGGGGGAGCTGTCGTTGAAAGTCGTTAAGGGCATTGGCTTCATGTTTGGAAAGTCCTTTGTTTCCCTTGAGATGCGCCGCCCTCGCCGATTGGATTCAAACTTTTACTCCCACTTGTGCCGTAAGAGTGATCCTATTCGAGGGATCGAGCGCGATCAGAAGGAGCGCTGATCGCCAATCGACAATCAAACCCAGAGCGAGCGATCAAATGTGCGGTATTGAATCGCTTCGCTTACATGCTCGGGTGAGATCTCAGTCTTGCCATCGAGATCAGCGATAGTGCGCGAAACTTTCAGGATACGATCGTAAGCGCGGGCGCTTAGGTTCAATTCGCTCATGGCCACGCGAATCAGTTCCTGCGAATCCTGGCTGAGCTTGCAATTTTGTTTGAGGTGGCGCGTGGCCATGCGTGCGTTGCAATTTACCTTTCCGTCGCCGCGAAACCGCTCTTGCTGGCGTTGACGCGCGCGGATGACCCGCTCACGAATCGTGGCAGACGTCTCTTCAGCGCGCTCGCTTGCGACGTCGCGATACTCAACAGCCGGCACTTCAATGTGCAGATCGATGCGGTCCAGCAACGGACCGGAGATGCGCTGGCGATAGCGTTGCACCTGAGCCGGACCGCAACGGCATTCGCGTTTGAGATCGCCAAAATAGCCGCATGGGCACGGATTCATCGCGGCGACGAGCATGAATTCCGAGGGAAAAGTGACGCTTCCCGCAGCACGGGAAACGGTAACTTTTCCGTCTTCGATTGGCTGGCGCATTACCTCCAATGCCGATCGCTTGAATTCAGGCAGCTCATCGAGAAAGAGAACGCCGTTGTGGGCAAGACTCACTTCGCCCGGGTTAGGAAACGTTCCACCACCGAGCAAGCCGATATCGCTGATGGTGTGATGCGGATCCCGGAACGGTCGCGTCGAGACGAAGGATTTTTCGCCATCGAGCAACCCGGCGATGCTGTGAATCTTTGTCGTCTCAATCGCTTCCTCGAGCGAGAGAGGCGGAATGATGGTTGGGATGCGTTTAGCCAGCATCGATTTGCCAGAGCCGGGCGGCCCGATCATCAAGGCGTTGTGACCGCCAGCCACTGCGACTTCAATGGCCCGTTTAACGTGTCCCTGGCCTTTCACCTCGCCGAAATCGACGTCATGGCTCTGGTGCGCGGAAAAAAATCCGGTCAAATCGGCGCTCGTCGGAAGAAGGGGAGTTTCGCCGCGGAGAAACGCGAATGTCTGTCGCAAATTTTGCACGCCGTAAATATCGATCTTATCGACCATTGCGGCCTCCAGCGCGTTTGCTTCCGGGACAAATAGGCCGCGCTTGCCGCGATGCCGCGCTTCCAGTGCGACCGGCAGGACGCCTTTCACGGCGCGGACTGTGCCGTCCAGGGCGAGCTCGCCTACAAAGCTGAAGTTTTCAAACGGTGAGCTGTCCAGGCCCTCGGTCACGGCAATCATTCCAAGGGCGATCGGCAGATCAAAGCTGGGTCCCTCTTTTTTGATATCGGCGGGGGCAAGATTGATTGTCGTACGCCCGCGCGGCCAATAATAACCGCTGTTGGCTATGGCGGTGGTAACCCGATCGCGGCTTTCCCTCACAGCTGCGTCTGGCAGCCCAACAATAACGATGTTCGGATCACCACCGGCGCCGTTGACCTCGATTTCTATCTCGTACGCATCCACGCCGTAAACGGCTGCAGAGTAAATTTTTGCCAACATCGCCATTGCAGAGTCGCAAAAAATCGTTGCCCGGAAAAGCGCCAAATATCCCTCTAAAGTGGGAGGCGACTCACGCCTGCGAATCACGTAGAGTAGTTGGAGGTGACGTAGAAAAACAAGGCGAGCAGGACCCTGTAAAAAGATTGAACAGGAGGAGTCCAGCGACTGTCACTATTCCGAATATTTAACATTGTTAAATACTTCTCAGGATGGTACAACGCGTGATCGACAAGGCCCCGGCGAATACAATTTACGGGGAGTTGTCGATTCGACCCCCCCAAACGATTAATGAAAAAGAGTTATATGGCTGCTGAAGATAGCGATACCGGAATTAAGATTTACCTGCGCGAGATCGGGCAAATCCCGCTTTTGACTCCGGAGCAGGAAATCGAACTGGCCGCTAAGATTAAAAAAGGCGATCGCGAAGCGCGAGCGCTGATGATTCGGTCCAACTTGCGTCTGGTCGTCAAGATCGCGCACGATTACGCCAATCTCGGGCTGCCGCTTCTCGACCTGATCTCAGAAGGGAACATTGGCCTGATGAAGGCCGTTGAGCGTTTCGATCCCGCAAAGGGCGGGAAACTTAGCACCTACGCCGCATGGTGGATCAAACAGTCCATCAAACGGGCGCTGGCGAACCAGAGCAAGACGATCCGTCTGCCTGTGCACCTGGTGGACAAGATCTCCAAGATGCGCCGGGTTTCTCTCCAGATGAGTGAAGAGCTTGGCCGCGAGCCGACCGACGAAGAGCTAGGCGACGAAATTGGAATTGCGAGCGGAAAAGTTTCCCAACTAAAAACCGTGTCGATCCGGCCAGCATCGCTCGATGCGCCGATTAGCGACGACGATTCCACCGAGTTCGGCGAGATTGTTGGCGACGAGGAGGCGCAAACGCCGTTTGAACTGTTGCGCGACAAGAATCTCCGCAATGAAGTCGGCGGGCTGCTTGACGTGCTTGACGATCGGGAGAAGAAAATCATTTTCCAGCGCTTTGGACTAGACGGCGGCAAACCGAAGACGCTCGAAGAGGTGGGCAAGAAATTCGGCGTCACGCGCGAGCGGATTCGTCAGTTGCAAAACATCGCGCTGTCGAAGTTACGCCGCGCCCTCAGCAAGAAGGAGCGCCCAGTCGACGTCGAGTTGCCGGTAGAAGCTTAAGCTGGATCAATATCCTCGCTTTCAGAACGCGCGGACATGGAGTCCGCGCGTTTTGTTCTCACTTGACCACACGCAGTTGGATCGAATCGATCAATGCCCGGCCCATCCGCACGTCACTGATAATCACCATGTAATCCCCGGGCGTAGCCCGCTTGTTCTTGCGCAAAAACTTCTGGGCCGCTGCAATCGCCCTGTCCGGACCGCCAGAGAAATCGACGCGGGCGGGAAACGTTCCCCAATAAAGCGCCAGTTGCCGATAAACTTCCTCGCTTGGGGTGAAAGCAAAGATCGGTGCGCGCTGCGGCCTCAAATTTGAAGCATATCGCGCCATCCTTCCCTGCAGAGTGAAGACAACTAGTTTCGAATCGTGTAATGAGTTAGCCAGGGCAACAGCTGAAGCTACCATTTTCTGTCGAATGTTTTCCAGGAGTGCATTCTCTGCATAACCCGCGCCGCCGCTGCGCTCAGTGCGCACCGCCACCCGCCGCAGGACTTCGACGCAGTCAACCGGATAACCACCAATCGTTGTTTCGCCGCTCAGCATGAGAGCGTCAGCCTGTTCGAAAACGGCGTTTGCCACGTCCGTGATCTCTGCGCGCGTAGGCAGAGGATTCGTGATCATCGATTCTAACAACTGAGTCGCGACGACGACGGGCTTACCCAGGCGAAGACAATTTTTAACAATACGGCGCTGGATAATTGGCAATTCCTCCATGGGACATTCGATTCCCAAATCGCCGCGCGCGACCATGATCACGTCGGTGCTCTCGATCATCTCGTCTATTGATCGCACCGCGAGCTGGTCCTCGATCTTTGCTACGATCTGCGCCTTGCTCTTTTTCCTCGACAAGAGTTTGCGCAGCTGTTCGATGTCGCTTTTCTCGCGCACGAAACTCAGTCCAATGAAATCCGCGCCCATCTCCACGCCGAGGGAAACATCCGCCAGGTCCTTCCTCGTGAGCGAGGGAAGATTCACGTGCACGCCGGGCAAATTAATATGGCGCCGCGAACCGAGAATCCCGCGCGTCAACACCTTGCAGCGCACCCGATTTCTTCCCTTGTCTAGGACAAGCAATTTGATCAAACCATTATCGACCAAAATCGTGTTGCCAACTGTCACGTCGTCGGCAAAGCCGCCGTAATTCACGTCCACCGAATAGCGTTCTTTACTCTTCGCTCCGCGCACGGTGAACTCCAGAATATCGCCGGGCTTGAGATGCAGATTGGCTTTCAGATCGCCGGTCCGAATCGCCGGGCCTTGCGTATCGAGCAGAAGCGCAACCGGCCGGCCCGCTTTTTGCGCCAGCATCCGGATGCGCGGAACGATGTCGCGGACCCAGTCGTGACTGGCATGGCTCATGTTTAATCGGAAGACATCAGTTCCTTTTTGAATTAGCTGGCGCAATATCTCGGTCTTTTCCGTTGCTGGGCCGAGCGTGCAAATGATCTTGGTCTTGCGCATCAATTAAAGAATTGGGTTTGGCCCGGCAAAAGCCAAGACGCTTTTAAATGGCGCAATCTTTTCAAGTTGCGCACGCAGTTTGGGAGATGGGCCACAAAAAAATGCGGCACGCCTTTCGAGGCGTGCCGCGTCGCGGGGTGAATGCGTTTTTTTATTTCAGTTTGCTTTGAGTCTCCTTGGCCAGTTCAAGATGTTCCTGGACCATCTTGGCCGTGTCCTCCGCAAACTTTTTCACGTCGGGATCGCTTCCGGTTTTTGCCTCCTCTTGGAATTCGGCCAGGTCCTTTTCATGATCCTTAACCATCGCGTCCATGTAGGCTTTGTCCGAGCTCCACTTAGTAGTGGGCTCCTTGCTTGGCAGTTGGACCGCTTTCTTCGAAGCAATGGACTTTAATTCGTCGTTGGCCTTGCTGTGATCGGTGACCATTCGTTTGCCGAATGACTTTACGTCCTCGCTCTGGCCGTTTTGCTCAGCGAGCTTCCCCATTGCAACTTCCATCATGCCGCCCTTGGCGGCTTTCTTCATGAAAGTGTTGTCCTTCACGCTAAGCGACGAACTCTTGGCTGCTGGAGAATCTTGCCCCATGGCTGCTCCCGCCACACTAAGCGCTGCGACTGTTAGAGTAAGAATACAAAACTGTGAAACAATTGTGATTTTGGTTTTCATGACGTTGAACGGTTCAAACTGCCGAAATACCCGGCAATCAAATAATCGAAGCCAGACGCCCGCTTGGACGCGGAGGAATCCTGATTCTGGTTTCCAATCTCCGGGTTGCTCCGGGTGAGCGAGCTGGGAAGACCCAGATTGATCAGGCTTCCCGGGTGTTCTTTTCGTAGGAGCTCTCTACCCGCGTCGCCACGTCTTTGTAACCGTGTTCGACTTCGTAAATCTGTTTCATACAGGCGAGCGATTTTTCCTGGTCGCCCGTTCGCTCGTAAACAAGTCCAAGATTATAAACGATCTCTTTCTTCATCGCGTCCATTGGAAGAATTTCCTTTGACGCCTCCTCCAGTTGCTTCGTTGCAAGATCAAGCATCCCAAGCTCGCCGTAGCAGCAACCGAGCAGGTTCATCGCTTTCAAACGCGCGTGCGGATTTTGCCGCGCCCGCTGCAACTCCGGCACTGCTTCCCGAAATCTTCTGGCACTGACGAGGTGCTCGCCCAACTCGAACCGAAGCTGAAGATCGGTCGGATTTCGGGCGAGACGTTCTCGCGCATCGGAAACGAGGATTTCTGCGCGCTTCGCTTTGGCAGCCTTTAATTCTTCAGACTTTTTCGCATGCAACTCATGGGCTGCATCGTGCATTGAGAGAAATTCTTCATGGGCAGCGATCTCGCGCTCCAGGCGTTTGATCCTCAAATCGGAAACTTTTCGGACCAATCCGGTGTCCGCACCTTTGGCCAGGTCGGCCGCATACTGATACCAGCCGATCGCTGCCTCCAAGTCTTCCTTTTGTTCGTTCAACGCGCCCAAGCGTCGGGCAAGATCAACATTTGCCGGCTCCGCTTTGTGACGCGCGTATGTTTCGGCGATTTGTTGCTCAAGCGATTCTCCGGTTAATCGCATCCGGCTCTGTTGCTCGAGCGAAATCGCCATCTCTTTGTCTTTGATCAGATCGCGGTAACTTTCCGCCTCTGTCCATCCACCGCTTTTCATCGACGCGTGGGCTGCCGCGTCTTTACCCAGACGGAGCGCTTCGGCATCCAGTGGATTTATCTCGATGATTTGATTATAGACTTCGACCTCCTGATCGTTCTCTCCCAGCTCGCGGTACAAACGCCCGAGTTCGTGTAACACTTTGACGTCGCGCGGATTTTCTTCGAGCAACGTTCGCAGCGCGAACACGCCAATCTCCTGCCAGCCCGCTGCTGTAGCCGCTTCTTTTAAAGCCATGTTCGCCTGCCGATTGTAGGGCTCATCCTCCAGCACCTTTTCCAGCATTTCGATTGCGCGTTTCGGGTCCTTCTTGATTTCCCGCTGTGCTTTCATGATAGCGATCGGTGCAGTCGAGATATTTAGAAAACTTCTTTTGGTTGACCGGTTTTTCGTGACTTCAGCGCGCCGCAGCAATTGTCGTCCCATTAGAAATTGCGGTTCCTGTTTCAGGATTTCCTGCAAAAGTGAAATTGCGTAACCGAGGTTGCGCAGCTCAACGGCAGCTACTGCCTTAAGCCAAAGATTGCGCTGCGCTTCGCTCAGTTCCTTTTCCGTCTTAACCGCCATCGCGGACAGTTTATCACAATATGCAATTGTGCGTCGGGGTATGCCTGGCCAGGAGGAATGCCAGCCTGGAGAGTTTGCGTTCCAATGCGCGTGGTTCTGCGACTGTCGCCCCGACAAGCATAAGCACCGAAACCGTCCATCTCATAGCAAGTCCAGTTGCGGTTTCTCAGGAGCTGCGGCGGGCTTTCCCCTATTGCGTGATTTTCCGGCGGGCGGTGTTTCGATCGCGCTGTTTGGACGCTCCAGATGCGCAAGAATTTCCTTGGCCCGGTCGAGAATTTCCTTTGGCAAACCCGCCAGCCGCGCCACCTGAATTCCGTAGCTTTTGTCCGCGCCACCAGGGACAATTTTTCGCAGGAAAATGATTTGGTCGTTCCACTCGCGGACGGCGACATTGAAATTGCAAACGCCTTTGCGTTCTGCGGCGAGTTTGGTCAACTCATGATAATGCGTGGCGAAGAGGCTCCGCGCTTTGATTTTGTCATGGAGAAATTCGGCGACGCTCCAGGCGATCGAGAGGCCGTCGAATGTGGAGGTGCCGCGACCGATCTCATCGAGGATCACCAAGCTGCGTTCGGTGGCGTTGTTAACGATATTAGAGGTCTCGTTCATCTCTACCATGAACGTTGACTGGCCGCCTCCTATGTCATCGTTCGCGCCGACGCGCGTGAAAATGCGATCCACCAGGCCGATCTCAGCGCTCTCCGCCGGAACAAAGCTGCCTATTTGAGCCATCAATACAATCAAGGCCACCTGGCGAATGTAAGTCGATTTTCCTGCCATGTTTGGGCCTGTCACGATCGCCATCCGCATGGTGTCGCCATCCAGCGACGTGTCGTTAGGCACAAATCTTTCTTCCACCAGATTCTGGTCGAGTACCGGATGCCGTCCATCTTTGATCATAAGCCGCAGCGTATTGTTTAATTGCGGTCGGCAATAACGGAACAACCGCGCCGTCTCGGCGAACGCGCAAATAATGTCGAGCACTGCTATGGCAGCGGCAGTTCGCTGGATTGACTCCAGCTCTCGCAGAGTTTCTTCGCGCAGTTTTTGGAAAAGCTGAGACTCGAGGTGGTGCGCGCGTTCGTCTGCGCCGAGGATTCTTGCCTCCATTTCCTTTAACTCGGGAGTGATGAAGCGTTCGCCGCCAACGGTGGTTTGCTTGCGTGTGAAGTGCGCAGGCACATTCGCGAGGTTCGATTTTGTCACCTCGATGAAATAACCAAAAACGGAGTTGTAACGTACCTTAAGAGACTTGATGCCCGTTGCAGCAATCTCGCGCTCCTGCAAGTGGCTGATCCAATTTTTTCCTTCGCGCGACGCCCGCCGCAGTTCGTCGAGATCAGCGTCGTACCCATCGTGAAAAATTCCGCCCTCCTTTAGCATCAACGGTGGATCATCGACGACTGCTCTTCCGAGCTTCTCAGCGAGCACTGGCATTTCGTGAATCTCGCTTTGCAGTTGTACTGGTAGGGCGCGACCGGTCCGAGCCGGACTGCCATCTGTCGCGCTGCTTTCTTGCGTGACGTTCGGCGGGCTCGGCGAGCCCGCCCTACCAAATTCGATTCGCTCGATCAGTCTTTGCAATTCCGCCTTCAGCTTGGGGATCTCTTGCAGCGAAAATTTCAGCGCGACCAGGTCGCGTGCGTTTCCCGAGGCTTGGCTCAATCGCGACGTTGCCCGTTCGATGTCGCGAATCGATTTCAGTTGAGCGCGGATTGCCGCAAGCAGATCTGGTTCCTGCAACAAATCTGAGATCATTTGCTGACGTGGCTCGAGCTCATGCAAATTGCGCAGTGGCTGCAAAATCCACGAGCGCAACCCTCGGCCGCCCATCGGCGTGATGGTGCGATCAACAACCGCGAGTAAAGTGGTATTGCGTGTGCCGCGTGATTCAACGAGCTCAAGATTCGTTTGCGTCGCAGCGTCAAGCATGACGTAGTCGGCCGGTGCGTCGCAGCGTAACGAGGTGAGATGATCAATGTTGCGCCGAAGCTGATGCTTCAAATAATGAACGATTGCGCCGGCTGCAGCGACCGCCCGCGACATCTCGCCGCAGCCAAATCCGTCTAGCGATTTCATTTTGAAATGCTCGCACAAGGTGAAGATCGCCTGCTCCCGCAAGAATGCGTAGCTGTCGTACTCAAGCGCATGATCGATCTGGCCAAGCTGGTCTTTCTGTTCGGAGCTGATGAGCAGTTCCGATGGCGAAACACGCGCGAGTTCGTCAAGGAGGGATTGTCGATCTTGCAGTTCGGTAAGCCGGAATTCGCCTGTGGTCAGGTCTGCGTAAGCAAAACCAAATGTGCCGCCGTCAGCGTAAACCGCGCCCAGATAATTGGCGCGTTTCGCTTCGAGTAGATCGAAGTCGCTAACCGTGCCCGCGCTGATGATCTGGGTGATGTCGCGGGAAACGATTTTTCCCGGTTGCGGCTCGCTTGTCTGATCGCAGATCGCCACGCGCCGGCCGGCCTTGATCAACTTTGCGATGTACGTTTGCGCGGCGTGATACGGGACGCCGCACATCGGCACACCGTTCCGCTTGGTCAGGGCGACATTCAGCAAGACCGAGGCTTCCTTTGCGTCTTCAAAGAAGAGTTCATAGAAATCGCCGAGCCTGAACAACAAAAGCGTATCTCTCGGGATGCTGCCTCGAAGCCGCCCGTACTGCTGCATCATTGGACTCAGCGCGTCCCGCATTGTTTCAGAATTAAATCACGCCGCGGGAATTGCGAGTTTGAATTGGCGCAAAGCGTCTCAATGCCGCTGCGGTATCATGGCCGGTAATCGGCCTCGCGATGGCGATGACCACCAAATTTTTTGAATCCAGCCGCGGCTCGAGGCGCATCTCATCCAAAAATCAGCTCAGGCAACAGATGATTACAACCTCACTTACTTCGAATCAGCCGGCACAAACATCAGCCAGAAACGGATCGACTCCTTTGATCCGTCTGACCGATGTTAGAAAGATTTTCGTTACCGACGAAGTGGAGACGCACGCGGTGTCCGGAGTTCATCTCGACGTCCGCGACGGCGAGTACGTTTCCATCGCTGGGCCGTCAGGCTGCGGCAAAACGACCTTGTTGTCCATCTTAGGATTGCTCGATACACCTTCGGACGGGAGTTACGTGCTAAAGGGCGCAGAGGTCGCAAACCTGTCGTTCGCCGATCGGGCGCGCATTCGCAATCGCGAGATCGGTTTCATTTTCCAAAGTTTCAATTTGATCGGCGATTTGACCGTTTACGAAAACGTCGAGCTGCCGCTGACATATCGCGGAGTGAGCGCGAACGAGCGCAAATCTGCTGTCATGGGGGCGCTCGAGCGCGTCGGCATGGTTCACCGCGCCAGGCACTTGCCTAGCCAGCTTTCCGGCGGGCAACAGCAACGCGTCGCCGTTTCCCGGGCACTTGCCGGCAAACCGGCGATTCTGCTTGCGGACGAACCAACCGGAAACCTCGACTCGCGCAACGGTGAAGCGGTCATGGATCTGTTAAAAGAGCTGCATGGAGCTGGCGCAACGATTTGTATGGTGACCCACGACGAACGATTCGCCAGGCACGCGGAGCGCGCCGTGCATTTGCTTGACGGCCAAATCGTGGAGGATCGGCTCGCAGCCTGAGTAGGGTCCGCAACAGAGGTTAATAAACATGAATGATTTTCGATTCGCGCTCCGGCAGCTTCGTAAATCGCCGGGATTTACTTCCATGGCGATTATGACTTTAGCGCTCGGCATCGGCGTTAACTCGGCTATTTTCGCACTGGTCAACGGCGTGGTGTTGCGGCCGATGGTTCCGCTGCGGCGAGCAGAAGTGGTAAACATTTTCACAGCGCGCGAAAACACGAACCATGATTATCGCCAATTCTCGCACATGGAATATCGGGAGCTGCGTGAGAACGGTGGAGATCTGTTTGCTGATCTTGCGGCGCTTGAGTTCGCCGTCGCCGGAATCGGCCGCGATCACGAGATGCGGCGGAGCTTCGCCTTTCTGACTTCGGAAAATTTCTTCTCCCTCATGGGCGTGCAGCCGGTGCGTGGCCGCTTTTATACCACTGAGGAATGCCGGCCGAACGCTAACGTGCCGGTGGTGGTCGCCAGTTATGCATTTTGGAAACGGATGGGCGGCCGCAATGACTTCGTCGGGAGCAATCTCCAGATTAATGGACAACCGTACACCGTGATCGGTATTACGCCGGATGGATTTAGCGGGGTCAGCGCCCTGGTCGCACCCGATATATGGTTGCCGCTCGGCGTCCATTCACATCTCGGCTCGGCATTCGCCGATTCGGAAACTTTGCATGATCTGGCGGAGCCAAAGAATTACGCACTCAATCTGACCGCGCGTCTACGACCGGGGCTCACGATTGAGACGGCAAAGGCGCGTCTGCCGTCGCTCACCCAGCGATTCAACGCTATTCAGCCCTCTAATGCGGAAGGCGCGCGAGATCTGCAGCTTCACAAACCGTCCCGATTCAGTATCAGCACCTCACCGGAAGATGATGGCCCGGTCACTCTTATCGGCACACTGCTCATGGGAATGGCCGGTGCAGTCCTGCTTATCGCCAGCTTGAATCTTGCGAACATGCTACTCGCACGAGGCACGGCACGCTCCAAAGAAATCGCGCTTCGTCTGGCGGTCGGCGCGTCGCGTTGGCGCATCGTGCGCCAGTTACTCTGCGAAGGCTTGCTGCTTGCGATCTGCGGCGGCTTGGTCGGACTTGTCGTCAGTGCTTGGTGTAACGATCTACTGCTGCACTCCCTCGCGCGTCTGCTCGGCTCGATGAATTTTTCCTTCGTTGTCAAATTGCGACCCGACCTAACTGTCCTCGGAGTCACGTTCCTGTTCTGCCTCCTCGCAACCCTGCTTTTCAGCCTTGGCCCCGCGCTGAAGGCGACAAGGGCGGATCTTGTCAATGATCTCAAGCAGCAAATCGGCGAACCGGCACGCATCGGCCGATTCAATCGCTTCTTTGCGGCTCGTCACATTTCGGTCATGGCGCAAATTGCGCTTTCGTTCATGCTATTGTTCAGCGCCGGATTGTTTTTTCGTGGCGCGCTTAAAGCCAGCGGCCTTAATCCCGGATTTGTTGCAGCGGGCGATTTGGTTACCGAGATGGATTTCTCGCTAATCAAAAAGGACCCCGCTGAAGCGCGGCGCCTCATGTTCGAGGCTGTGAGACGGGCGCGCGGTCTTCCAAGTGTGCAGACTGCAGCGCTTGGAACGATGTTGCCCTATGGCAACTTCACAAACACGCGACGAATCATGTCCGTGCGTGAAGCTCTACCGACCGACCCGAAGGCGCCCGATCCCGGCGCGGGGGCGCTCTTCACTGCGACGACACCAGGTTACTTCGATTCAATCGGCGTAAAGCTTCTGCGCGGTCGCGACTTCACCCAGGCCGAAGCTGAAAACAAAAATGCGCCGCGCGTCGCGATCATTGACGACGAGATGGCAAAGAAAATTTTTCCGAATATGGAAGCTGTCGGTCAGCACATTCGTTACACCCTGACCCCGAAAGACGGTTCGCCTAACGACTTGCTCGTGGTCGGGGTGGTCAGTAGCCACCGCCACGATGTGCAAAACGACACGCTCAATCGGCGATTGTTTGTGCCGCTGGCGCAAGGCTACAATGGCAACGTTTACCTGCATGTGCGGCTTGCCACGAAAGATCGACATGCTGTTGCTGCGTTCATTCCCACCATGCGCCAGACGCTACGCGGCATCGATCCCGACCTGCCAATTCTAAGCATTGCACCTTTCGCTGACCTTACGGAAAAGAGCGTTGGCCTCTGGATCGTACGTCTCGGCGCGTTGCTTTTCGGAGTGTTTGGCGCAATCGCGTTGTTGCTCGCCGTTGTCGGCGTGTATGGAGTAAAGGCATACGCGGTCGCCTGCCGGACACGCGAGATTGGCATTCGGATGGCGCTGGGCGCGCATCGCCGTGACATTTTCGCCTTGATCATGCGCCAAGGTGCAATCCAAACTGCGTTGGCCGTGATGATCGGTCTTTTGTTTTCATTGGCCGCTGGCCGCGTGCTCGCTCGGATTCTCTATCAGGTTAGTCCGAGCGATCCATTTGCGTTGGTCATATCCGGTGCCCTGCTGGCCGCCGCGGCGATGCTTGCCTGTTTTTTCCCTGCGCGCCGCGCCACACACGTCGAGCCGCTCAAAGCGTTGCGCACCGAATGACGCAATCCAGCCGGCGCAGCAACTTATACGTTATGACTCTGTTTGCGTTTCTTGTTGCACCCGCGACGCTTTGGTCGGCGGTTCCGCTGGTGCAGAAGAATCCGCCGGTCCGACCCTCCGATGCGGATTCACCGGTCCTGATTTTGGACATTGACCTAACGCTGGCCAATGCTCTACCGCGAAACTTTCGCACGACTGACGAACCGCTTAAAAGTGGCGATGGTGCGCCACCTGCCACCACTGGCTTGAGCGATCTTCACGCCTCTGGCAGCGGAGAGTTTACGGCTGATAACCTCAAGCTTTTGCTGGCGCGAATGCATGGTCCAGTCACGATTTTCGATCTACGGCAGGAAACATACATGTTTGTAAATGGCCTGCCCGTTAGTTGGTTTGCGACGTGCGATTGGGCGAATGTCGGTCGCAGCCAGATTGAAATTGAAGAGGCCGAAGCCGCATGGGTGCGATCGCTGGGGCCGGGGAGCGAAATCGCCGTTCGGCCAGGTCACCTCGTCAAAAAGGGCAATGCTGAATCTGCCGTCCCGCAACAAGTGATTGTAAAAGAAGCCAGCATCGAAGGCGATCTTGTGTCGTCAGCGGGCGCCAGTTATGTACGGGTCGCCGTTACCGACCATACGCGACCGCTCAATGAGGCAGTCGATCGATTCATTGTCGCCGTTCGCGCACTTCCGGAGAATGCGTGGGCGCATTTTCACTGCGAAGCGGGACTTGGACGAACGACCACGTTCATGGTGCTTTACGATATGCTGCGAAATGCGACTCATGTATCGCTTGAGAACATTGCGCGGCGACAGAAATTACTCGGATACAACTACGATGTGCTGCGTCCGGTTGGGCCCGCGAACTGGAAAGCGCCGTACATGGAGGACCGGATCGCATTTGTTCGCGCGTTCTACGATTATGCTCGCGCTAATCCAAGCGGTCGGCCGCAGCTCTGGAGTGAATGGCTCAAATCAGGCAGGCAGTGAGTGCGTCGTGCGCCGACGTGCAACCTTTGCTCTCGCTGCACTGCGAGTGAAGGGAACGCTTCAAAAATGGCGACGAGCAAATTCACGTCCTGACCCAGTCTTCAGATCGCGCTCGAAATCGCGGGTTAGTTTCGCTCGCGAACTATGTAAACGTAGTAGAAAACGCTCATGAGGCCACCTCATCAAGCATGATGCGGGAACAAGGCTGGCCTGCCAAGCCGTAGTCTTGAGGCAACGTAGAA
>DATIOX010000053.1:0-8265 GCA_035472675.1 Candidatus Dormiibacterota bacterium | reverse complement strand
CAAAACAAATAAAAAACCGGGAGAGAAAGAACACAACAATCCATGTATCCACTCAATCAACTCAAAACGTTAGTTTCATGCGGACGAGATCCGGCTCGCTCGCTGCCGTTCCGGCGCGGGTTCCTTCTCATCCCGCTTATTCTGCTGTGCTTTGCGCTTTCGCCGAACGCGCAAGCGGCTCCAGCTCCAGAGAATCCAGATCCGGGCTCTGTAGGCGGCGTGTTGAACACGGCGGACGGCACCAACGCCCTTCATAACGCCATAACCGGCGCTGCAAACGCGGCATTTGGTTGGTTTTCGCAGTTTTCCGATATCGGAGGCAGCTTCAACACCGGTTGTGGCGCTGGAACGCTCGCGCTCAACAACACGGATCAAAACACGGCCGTTGGCGCTGTAGCGCTTTTCCTGAACAACAAGGGAACTGGACCAAACACCGGCACACAAAACACGGCCGTCGGAGCAGCTGCATTGCTCTTTAATACGGGTGGCGTGAACGACGGGGACGGCAGCTTCAACGATGCCGTCGGTGCTCAGTCGCTCCGTTTAAACACGACGGGATCCAGCAACAACGGCTTTGGCAATAGCGCGCTTTTCGCCAACGTCATCGGCTCTGCCAACACGGCGATCGGCGATGTCGCGCTCGCGAGCAATGATTCAGACGGGGCCGGCCTTGGAAACTCCAATACAGCCGTTGGCGCCGGTGCGCTCTTTAGCAACGTTGATGGCGATTCAAACAACGGCGTTGGTTTCAATGCCCTCGGCAGCAATTCCGATGGCTTGTTCAACAATGCCATTGGTTTTGACGCAATGGCTGACAACCTGCACGGCGCCGGAAACGTAGCCGTGGGTGACTCAGCGGGTGCGGGTGTCGAAGGTGATTTTAACATCTATATCGGTGCGTTCGCTGGCCCTTCACCGGCGCCAGTAGCTGAAAGCGAAACGATCCGCATCGGCGACTCGTTTAACACAGGCTGCTTTATCGGCGGCATCTCTGGCGCGACTGTACCTGGCGGCGTCCCGGTTATTGTCGACGCGACCGGCCACCTCGGCACCGTCCCTGCGGATTCGCCAATCTCGATGAGCCAGGTGCTCAAACAGCGTCAGATCGTGCAGGAATTGAAGGCCACGACTGAAAGACAAGCGGCAGTGATCGCTTTGCAGGAAGGGCAAATTAAGGCCCTCACCGCGGGCCTCAAGCAGCAAGCCGATCAAATTCAGAAAGTGAGCGCTCAGCTTGAAATGGTCAGGCCGACGCCTCGAGTAGTCGAGAATCGATAAGGCTACTGATCAAATAGGCATAAAGAAGTTTCAAGCAGCCGCCGCGTGAAATCGCGGCGGCTGTTTTGTTTTTTGGATGGAGGGACGAACTCCGTGTTACTCTGGAACTGCGCGATCTTTTGAGACGCCTGCTCGCGAACCCTTTCGGAGTTCGTTAAGGCGTCGCAGAGCTTCGTCCTCCAAATTCCTCTCGCTCGATGACGAAAATCGACTGACAGGTGACCAAGGAACCGCAAATGAAGAAGGAGAAGACTGAAGTCTTTACCCTGGGTCATTCCCCGGATCCGGATGACGCGTTCATGTTTTACGCGATCGCGCAGAATAAGATCGACCTGCGCGGATACCGGTTCGAGCATCAATTGGAAGATATTCAAACGTTGAACGAACGCGCGGTTCGAGGCGAACTGCACATTTCGGCGATCTCGATCCATGCCTATGCGTACGTGGCACACAAATACGCGCTGCTGCCCTGCGGAGCGAGCATGGGGGACGGGTACGGGCCGATTATTGTTCGAAAACGTCCACCGCCCAATTCTCAGCGCACAACGTCCAACGAGGATGTGGCAGTGAGAGAATTTTTGATCGGCAAAAAAATCGCAGTGCCCGGAACGATGACCAGCGCGTTTCTCGCGCTACAACTTTTTCTTGGGGAGTTTGATTATCTCGTTGTGCCGTTCGATCAAATTTTCGACGCTGTGCGGACCGGGCGAGCAGACGTGGGTTTGATCATTCACGAGGGGCAGCTCACCTACGGGAAATCAGGGTTCGAGAAAATTGTCGATCTTGGCGAATGGTGGAAAGAACAAACTGGGTTGCCACTGCCCCTTGGCGGAAATGTCGTGCGCAAGGATATTCCGCCGGCGGTCCGTCATGATCTCAGCGAAATTATTCGCGAAAGCATCGACTATGGTCTGTCGCATCGCGATGAAGCAGTGCGGCATTCGCTGCCCTATGCGCGCGACATGGACGCAAAGCTCGCTGGGAGGTTCATCGGCATGTATGTGAATGAATTTACTCGCGATTATGGCGAAGTTGGTCGCGACGGCGTGCGCAAATTTCTAACGGCGGCGCGCGATAAAGGTTACATCGATATGCCCGTCGAAGTGGAATTCGTTGAATAATTTTGCCGGCGGGATGTCAGCCAGATTGGCTGACCTCCGTCCCTCGCGTTTCAGAATTGTCTTGCCTTACGGTTTGCCAGAGAGATATCAATGATCCCTCGGTGAAGGCGTTCCTCCAAGCCAGACGCGATCTTCTCCGTCTCGTCGGGGTCGGAATCTGCCTTGGCGCCTGCCTGTCCCTGACGTTTTCCGGCTGCGAGAAAAACGAGCCAACCGACGAAGCGAAAGCGGCTGCAAAAACGACTGCCGATTTCCCTCAAATCACCGCAGACATTTTCAAACCGATGGATGGCGGCGTTAATCTGTCGCCTGAGGAAATCATGGGTCGCAATACCTGGAACCTCTGGAGCGCAGGCAATCAGCATTTTTGGAATCGTGCAGCCCAGGACAGCTATGGGTTAATGGATCTCTTGAAGATGCTGGATAGCCGCAAATATCCGCGCGGTGAGCGTTTCAAGACTTTGGGCCTGGTCAATGAGCCCGGATTTCGCGCCGCGACCAAGCCGGATAAATTTGGCTTGTGGCTCGATGAACAAGTGGAGCCCGAACCGGCAGGCATCGATGAGACGGTTTACGGCAAATCATCCGGGGTCCTTGGCTTCCGGATTTTTCCAAATCCGGACTTCAACGAAGAGAAGCGCAAAAAATGGGACGGCGATCGTTTCATGAATGATGCGAGCTATTACAACGATAACAAGCTCGTTCGTCCGTATCGCGTCGGTGTCGCGTGTGGCGCTTGTCATATTGCGCCGTATCCAGATAATCCGCCGGCCGATCCGGAAAATCCGCGCTGGGAGAATCTCGCGTCGGCCATTGGCAATCAGTACATCAACGAAGGAAAAGTCTTCGCCTGCAATGTCGAAAAGGGTGGATTCTTTTATGAGATGCTGGTTACTCAGCCGCGCGGCACTTCCGATACTTCGCGGATCGCCACGGATCACATCAACAATCCAAATGCGATCAATCCGATTTTTTTGCTTGGCGAACGGGAGAGGATCGCGGTCCAGGAAAAAATGACAGGCGGCACCCTCGCTTTGCCTGGAGAAAAAGAGGAGATGCCAGTGCCGCACGTGTTGAAGGACGGCGCAGACTCCATCGGCGTGGCCGGGGCAACCATCCGCGTCTACGTCAACATCGGGATGTTTTCCGAGTACTGGTTGACCCTTCACAATCGATTGATCGGGCTCACTCCGCAAAAACCGTTTGAGATTTCTTACGCGCGCGAGCATTCGGTCTTCTGGCGTGCAACAGAGGAGCGTCTGGCGAACATTGCGGCCTTTTTCCGCCGCCTGAAGCCATTTCATCTCGCCGACGCTCCCGGCGGACAGGCTTACATGACGGCCGATTCAGCAGTGATGACGCGCGGAAAAGAAGTTTTCGCGGAGAGTTGCGCGGCGTGTCATTCGAGCAAACAGCCGCCCCCAAATGTTGATCCTCGTTCTGGCGAAGGGAAAGCCTGGTTCCGGACAGCCGTGATGGCGCCTGATTTCCTGGAAAACAATTTCCTATCGAACGACAAGCGTTATCCATTGACGAAAATCGAGACGAACTCCGCTCGTGCGTTTGCGACCAATGCCAAAGCCGGTCATGTCTGGGACAATTTTTCATCGCAGACTTATAAGGAACTCTCGCCGGTGGACGAGTTGGAATTTTTCAATCCATTCGATGAAACCCGTCCGATTAAATTCAATCCGAAAGACAAAAATGTTGCGCCGGGTTACTATAGGACTCCCTCTCTCGTTAGTCTTTGGAGTTCCGCGCCGTTCCTGCATAACAACATGCTGGGAAAATTCACTGGCGATCCTTCCGTGGCCGGCCGGATGGAAGCTTTCAACGATGCGGTGGAAAAATTGTTGTGGCCGGAGAAGCGGCTAAACAAGGCTTCTATCTGGCGCACACAAAACGAGTGCGCGCTGCATCTGCGCAAGGAATTTGTGCCAAAGCCGTTGCAAGCGCTGGCTGATAAGGATGGCTACATTAACATTGGTCCCATCCCCAAAGACACACCGATCAACCTGATTGCCAACCTCGAGCCTGATTTTGGACAGTTGATTGTTTTGCAGGCGAAAATCGCCAAAGCATTGCTGACGATTCACACACAGAATCTTTCATCGGAACAAGCTACGGACGAATTGATCAAGGCGGTCCCCGAACTGCTCGCGGCGAACAAGTGCCCTGACTTTGTCGAGGACAAGGGCCACTACTTTGGCACGGATTTACCTGATAACGATAAACGCGCGCTAATCGAATATCTGAAGACGCTTTAGATCCCACCACCCCAAACTGAAAGCTCAATCGTATGCCTGACAATACAACGACTATTAAAGACCCCGCCCAGTTTCTTGAGATGTCCGACGAACAACTCGACGACCTGTTTCGCAACGCTCCGCCGGGGGAGATTCCCGATGGCGAAGGCGAAGGGACCGCGATCATTATGCCGGGCTCGGCCGTCTCAGACGATGTCGCCAGGTTCGTTCATCTCTTTACCTGGAAAGGCAAAGTGTTCGACCGCGCAAAAGGCGAGTTGAAGAACAAGATCCTGCCCATGGGGCACAAGGCAATCGTGGCCAAGGTTTACAAGGAGAAGAGCTGGCTGGATCAAAAAGAGTGTATTGTGCTCGACTACTCTAAGACTTCTCTCATCGCGCACTGGATTCGAGACGAAATACGCGAAGTCGCACCGGGCATCTATCTGGGGATTGTTTACTGGGGTAAGAAGAAGCTCATTCATTTCGCGCTGAAGTTTCCGGCAAAAGGATAATCGCGGGTTGCGGTCATGGCCGACGGCCCAGAACAGACCGGATCAGTTAAGCGCGCCGCCTGGCGATGGCGCGTCGTGCTGCTGGTGGCCGTGGCGCTCCTCGCAATTGTCTTTTCCTATCTTGCCTGGCGCTTTACCCGAGACGATCCGGTCAAGTACGCGGACCCGGAAGAACACTTCAAGTACGGTTCAACCGGCGGCGAGCGCGAATCGGGCATTCCCTACTGGATTTGGAAAGTGCTGCCCAAAATGTTTCCAGAATACCTGCCTGGGAAAACGTACACTCCAGGGACGGAGTACGTCTCGTTAGGCTTTCTTTACGAGCCAGGTAAAGATCTGCCGATCGGTGTTTCACGCCGCAACACACAGGGACTTGATCGCGTGTTCTTGAACTGCGCGATTTGTCACACTGGTTCTGTGCGCGGTACCCCACAGAGCCCGCGCACCATCTACACTGGCATGCCGTCGAACACTGTCGATCTTGAGGCGTTTGAGCGTTTCATTTTTGCCTGCGCATCAGATCAACGCTTCAACGCTCCACGGATCCTCGCCGAGATGGAAGGGATCGGTGCAAAATATGATCTGATCAATCGCTTCATCCTGCGCTATTACGCCATTCCTTTCATGCGCGAACGATTGCTGATGTTGAAAGGCCATTTCCGTTTCGGCGATTGGGAACCGGACGCAGGCCCCGGCCGCACTGACACCTTCAATCCAGCAAAGACGCTCCTGGAATTTCCTCTCGAAAAGCTGGACACCCGCGAGCTCGTTGGTCTCTGCGATTTGCCATCGATCTGGCTGCAGGGCCCGCGCAAAGAGAAAAACATCCACGCGCACTGGGACGGAAATAACAGCATGATGGAGGAGCGTAACAAAAGCGCGGCGTTCGGCACCGGCACATTTCCGCCGACGATCGACTTGAAGCAAATGGCGCGGATCGAGCAGTGGCTGCTCTACAAGGAACCGCCCAAATATCCGTTTCCGATCAATGCGCAGCTCAGCGTACAGGGGGAAAAACTTTACGCGCAATACTGCGCAAATTGCCACGGCCGCAATGGCCGGGATTTCAACGGTGAGTACGTCGGCGACATAGTGCCGATCGACAAAATCGGAACCGACCGTCACCGGCTTGATTCGTACACAGGACAACTGGCTGTGGCGCAGAACACTCTCTATGCCGGTTATCCGTGGCGATTCAGTCATTTCCGAAAGACTTTTGGCTATGTCAATTTGCCCCTGGATGGTGTCTGGTTGCGGGCGCCGTACCTGCACAATGGTTCAGTACCTACGTTACGTGATCTTCTAAATAGCAGTGCCGAACGGCCTGCAGTTTTTTATCGCGGGTACGATGTCTTCGACTCGGTGGAGGTCGGGTTCGTGTCGGACGTAAGCCGATTCGACGAGGAGGGCCGCAGCAAGGACGAACCTGACAATCCAAGAAAATATTTCAGGTTCGACACGCAAGTGAAGCCGAGTGGATTGACCCCGCGTGATCGGAATGAAGGCAATTCAAGTGTCGGTCACGAAGGGCCGGCCTATGGAACGACACTGTCAGCGCAGGAAAAAGACGCGATCGTGGAATATCTGAAAACATTTTGATCAACGTACAATCGATAAATCAATGAGCCTGCGACCTGAAACCAAACGCCTCCTTTGGATTTCCGCGATTGTACTCGTGATTTTGATTGCGCTTGGCGCTTTCTTTACGTGGACAAAATTTTTCCGTGAAGAGAAGGAAGTGTTTGCGAATGAAGAAGAGCATTTCAAGTACGGGTCGCTTGGTGCGGAGGGCGACCGCGGCATCCCGTATTATCTCTGGATGGTCTTGCCGCGTGTTTTTCCAGACCTGATGCCCGGGCCGGGCGGCTACAAATCGTTTGGGGTAGTTTGGGAAGAAGGCCATGAAATTCCGGTTGGTTTTTCAAAAAAAGTCGTCGGCTTCGCGCGGATCACGAACAACTGCGCAGTATGCCACACTGCGACCTATCGTTTGAGCGAGGACGAAGTACCGCACGTCGTCATCGCGGGGCCGGGCCATACCAATAATGTCCAAAGCATGCTGCGCTTTTTGTTCAAAGCAGCACACGATCCCCGTTTCAATTCGGACATTATCATGAACGAAATCCGCCTTGTTAACGCGAACAATTATGGCAATGGCGGCCTCTCGTTTATTGACCGACAGATTTACCATTACCTGTTGATTCCATTCACCAAAAAGGCGCTGCTCCAGCAAGAGAAACAATTCACCTGGATGGAACGCTACGTCGCAGACGGCGAGCCAAAGCCCCACTGGGGGCCGGGACGCGATGATGCCATGAACCTGACAAAATATTTCATGACCAACATGGCGGAGGACAACACGTTTGGGCCAACCGATTTTCCTTCGATCTGGAACCTCGGCATCCGTAGCGGAAAGGATAATGCCGGGAAGCAGATGTTATTGAACTGGACTGGTGATACGCCGGCAGTGCGCTCGGTCTTAATCGATTCTGCGCTGGGTCTCGGCGCACCGGCGCGGCCGTGGTTTCTACAACGAATGGCCGACCTCGACCATTATCTCAGCAATCTGCCGTCGCCCAAGTGGCCATTTACCGAAACAAATCCAATCAATCAGCAACTGGCTGACGAAGGTCAGAAGATATACACCCGCGACTGCGCGGCGTGTCATGACCCGCGCGCTGAATTTACAAACAAGGTGATTCCGATCACCGAGATAGGGACTGATCCCGAGCGAATGTATTCATGGTCGAAAGATGCCGCTGCGGAAGCAAATCGGCGGGTCAAACAAATGGGTATTGATCGTCCACCGATGGTAGAAACGCTAGACCCATACGGTTACGTTTCACCGCCGCTGGATGGAATCTGGTTGCGCGCACCTTACCTCCACAATGGTTCTGTGCCGAGTCTACGCGACTTGCTGAATCCGGCTAACGAGCGACCGCAGACGTTTCATCGCGGTTACGATCTTTTCGATCCGGTGAAGGTGGGGTTTAAAGAGCCGGCGCCGCGGGCGACCGGGCCGACGGGCGAATTGACGCAACCTTATATCCTTTTCGATACGCGAGAAAAAGGTAACGGCAACAAAGGTCACAGCTATGGCACCCA
>DATIOX010000052.1:0-3232 GCA_035472675.1 Candidatus Dormiibacterota bacterium | reverse complement strand
ACCGATCTCTCGCGCTTCTCCCAGGCCTACCTCAATGGCATTGCTCTGAGGCTCAATCAACGCCCGCGAAAGACCTTGGCCTTCGAAACCCCTGCCAATAGACTGCAACTGGTGTTGCACTGACCGATTGAACTCACCCCCTATAATGTCGTCTTCTGGCCCTTCTGCGACTCCCGACACGTCCGCCATTGCGCTGCTATTGGCGGAAAAACGGACATCAGGCGTGCCTGACCCAAGCCCCCGATTTATGAGTACACGGCCTAGTTGGCAGCGTCAGTCGGTCGGTGCCCGTTTTGATTAGTCACTCGAATTTTCCTGCTGCAGGCATCTCTGCCATTTGCTCTGTCACAAATTGCAATAACGCATCGCGTGCTTCCTGAGATGCAACGGCGCTCGCAACGAGGATGCGCAGCCTGTGACCGTCCCGCGCCGATCACGCGCGCGAGCTTGCGGGAACCAATTTTGGGCGCTTGCGCCATGTGCCCAAATCCGAGCCTATTGGCGCTGGAAACGCTTCGGCAAGCTTGCAACGCCCTCCATTCTTTCGGCCGTTTCAATTTTTTGACCACACGCGGCTAAAATGGGCTCTTTGGTTTGTCGGCCTTACAGTACTTCGCAAAAATAAGCTGAAGTGCCTTCCTTATTTGATCAATGTTTCCGGGCAGAGAAATGTGCGCAGACTTGAATCCATAATCTACCGTCGTTTTGTCGATTTTCAGGTACTCGACAAGGATATCGTCACCGGCGACTTCCAATTCGTATGAGACTTCACGCCCGGAATATTTGTTGCTAATACGGGCGTCGTCCATCTTAAACCGATTCAAGTAGTATCTGGCGTATCCTCCGAATTTTTCGGGCACCACAACCACGCAGGATTTTCGATCGACAATTTCAGGAGCGGCTGCGGGGTCTATTTTCCCGGTGAAGACGTAGTTAACCGCTTGTTGAAAGACGTCATCTTCAGGCACTGCCCGAGTTTGCAGAGTAATCGTCCAAAGAAAAGGTGCGACTGTGATAGCCAAGGACAGCCTGAACTTGTGACCGCTTTTGTTCAGAAGCGCTAAGCCGGCCATCGCCTCATTCCTGTATCCACCCGGAGCATTTGAATAAAGCCTACACTCCCCAGATGACCAATGGTTCGACGATGAATGCTCGCGGTCTGCTTGGTCGCCCAGAAGCCAACAGGGTGTACACAAGAGTATGTGATCATCGAGGGCGCTGACAAAGAGAGAGGATGTAGAGATTGACATTCTTGCCCTTGTAAAACTCCGCCGGACTTTGCCCGTGACTGACCGAAATCGGGCAGAGTGAGAGAAACGCGATTGTGACGCCGCGGACCCGCGTCACAAGACGCATACCGTCCTCCCATTGCGGGTTTTCGCCGATCACGCGTCACCCCACCGGGCTGATCATGTTGCTCCTGAGCTGCGAGCCAAGCCAGACCGTGCAGGGGCGACGCTCGGTCGCACAGCGTCGGCCTGCTTACGGGTGTCGCTACCGAAAACTCCATCCGCCGGAGTGGCGGCGGCAACCGAATCAGAACATGATTGCGCGCAAATTTCCACCTGTCGTCTGAAACGAAGAATTCTCAGTTGGGGTCTCGCGCCTCAATGAAATCGCATGTTGATTGGACGACCAGCAATCACGCTGCCGAACGCGTCGCTGAACGGTAGAGGTGCGCATCGAGCTAGTGTTTCATCGAGTGCAGCGCGATAAGCCTGTCGTTCATCTTCTGATATGCCGAGGCTTGTGTACGTGATCAGAGGAATGCCCAAAATTTCGCCGTTGTGCTTGAAGCTCATGCGAACAGAGATTGTCATGTTCGCGCGCGAAATACCGATATTCGGTGGGCCCCAACACGCCCGCAGTGCAGCACGTAGTTCGCGAACGGTGTTGATAATATTGTTCGACGACTCAGCGTGCGTGACTGTGTCGACGATCGAGACAGAGCTCACAACAGTTGCGACTAAGATGGCGGAAGCTTGAGCCCTTGGCATGCCCGGCCGCCTCGCATCGTTCCACCGCTACTTTCCCGAGGTACCAATTTAAGCGCTATTCTCGCTTCGACAGCAAATTAGTGTCTAACACAAAAAGCGCTCCCGCACAGAAACGGATAGTAGGCCAAAACTAACCATTTTCTACCGGTCGCTCGAGGCGCATGCAACGGGAGGAACATCATGGATTGGCGTAATATTCTCAGTGTTTCTGTAATGACAGGGTTGGGATTCGCCTTGCTGGCAGGAAACGCACTTGCTCAACAAAAGACGCTCAAGAAACAGCTCGTAGCAACCTGGACGGTGGTAGCGGTGGACAACGTGCGCCTAGATGGCAGCAAATTCCAAGCGTTTGGTCCTAATCCAAAAGGTATCCTGATGTTCGATGCCAATGGTCGATTTTCGTTTCAGCTTGCGCGATCCGGACGTCCCAAGTTCGCGTCCGACAAAACAGTCGCGTGTTGGAGCGCTCGTGTTTAGCTTGGCCGAGCTGGCGCATGCGTGCCGAGCAGCACCACACACAGCTCGCTGAAATTAAATGAACTGTAATGTTGCGGTAATTGTGCCGTTAGGTGTCCGACGCGATCATTGAGCTTCCGAGTGGGCGGTGGCGACTGATCGAATCGGGCACGGGGGAGAACCGTACAATCTGCTGGCTAAATTTGGGCGCATGACTCCATGCTCGTCGCGCGGGTTGGGGGGCACGTTTTTCGGAGGGGAACATGAGAAAGCTCGCTTTGGGGACCGTTGCACTTTATGGCATTGAAGGAGGTGCGGCGATGGCTGCCGACGTATCTCCAGCGCCGGGCGCCAATCTACAGGGCGGCAGTGGTCGTGCCCGTATTTAGCTGGACGGGCTGCTACGGTGGCGGCAACATTGGCGGTGGCTGGGCGAGTACGCACGCCTGTGACATCAATGGGGTAATTACGGGACTTGCCGGCGCCCCGTCCTCAACGGCGATCTTGGCTCGCAGACGGCCAACGGCTTGGTCTGCGGCGGCCAGATCGGTTACGATTACCAGGGCGGCAAGCGGGGAGTACAGCCGAGGTGGGAGCAGGCACGGCCATGCGCGAGACATTCGTTGCATCATTGTTGGTAACGTCCCTCATCGGTGTGGGGACTGCATCAGCGGCGGAATGCCCTTCCGATGCGCTGGGGGTGAGCCGCACCATCGTGGTTGACCCGGGCGAACATACGCGTATCGGCGGATTGCAATACGGCGAGACGTTGCCGCTTA
>DATIOX010000051.1:0-9460 GCA_035472675.1 Candidatus Dormiibacterota bacterium | reverse complement strand
CGAGCGGATGTTCATCGTTGAGCGGACCGTTGTACGGCGAGTGCGGCTCTACAAAACCCACAACGAGAATGAAAGGATCGCGCTGATGTTTTTCGATGAATTCGCATGCGCATTTCTCGAGGAACTTTGGACGTGATAGTTCGATCGGCAGATTGCTAATGGCTAGCTCTGAGAATCGTCCGTTCTGTTTGTCGGGCGTGATGCTCTGTGAAATGAGGAAATTTGTATAGTCACCGTGGTCGTCGGTGGAAATCCATTCGTCGAAGCCTCGTCCAATTGGTCCTTCCTCGCCCAGATGCCACTTGCCGATGTACGCGGCGCGATAATCGCTCTGCTCCATTAGTTCAGGGAAAACGCGAAATCGTCGATCGAGTGGCACGCTGTTCCGCGTGCAGCCGTTCGTGTGCGGCCAGGTGCCGGTCATGAGCGAAGAACGCGAAGGCGTGCAAACCGGATGCGTCACGTAAGTCCGTTCGAAAACCACCGCTTCAGACGCAAGCTTGTTGAGATTCGGCGCATGAACTTTTACGCCTCCGTAGCGAGCAATAGTGTCCGCTCTCTGTTGGTCCGGCAGAAAAAGAACCAAATTGGGTTTTCGATGTGCGGCCATATTTTCCGGTCACGCACTAAATCAGCCCTAATGAGTCTCTGCAATCGTCTAGCGCTTGCTCGCCGCTTTCGCCACGACAGCTGAATGACGTGCGATCAGTTTCAGCGCGCGTCCGAGCAATTCCTTTCCGGGCGCAACCTTGTGCCAGGGCGAGGCACCGGAGGGATGCGGAAGGGGAATCACGTCGAAGCGATGCCCGGCACGCTCAACGCGAAATTTGCGGCCGATCACTTTTTCCAACTTCGCGCAATCGATGAATTCCGTGATAGCCAGGCGGCCGACGGGAATAACGAGACGCAGCCGCAGAATTTCGATTTCACTATCCATCCATGAAGCGCAGTTGCGAATTTCGTCCGAAGCCGGAACGCGATCTGTGCCGCCAGGATTTTTTCCGGGAAAACAGCGGCAGACCGCTGCGAAATAAATTTTCGAACGGACTGCAGCTTCGTTCATCCCGCAGAATTCTTCGAACCACCGAAAAAGCGTCTTACCAGCTGTGTGCGCAAACGGTCTTTGCAACACCGGTTCCCGTGGACCGGGCGCCTGACCAATGATCATTACATCGCTCACGATTGCGCCGCCTGAGACCGGCGTTGATTTCATGCGCGGGCAACGACGACACCGCAGCAATGCCGCTACGTGTTGATCGAGTTGAGTCTGAATAGCTTTTGTAGCCACGGCCCTGTGGGCCGTTCGCACACGGCTGAACAACGCGCAAGATCAGACAGGCCACAGGCCCGTGGCTACAGCGCTTGGGACACTGAGGCGATTAAAACACTTCCTACCGCCGAAAGATCGACAATAGCAAGCTGAGCAGGATGCTGAGAACGATGCAGGTGACGATCGGAAAATAGAATACAGAATGTTCGCGCTGGATTCGAATGTCGCCGGGCAATCGTCCCAGCCATTTCGGCGCAAACCCGCTCCACATCACCAATCCCACCAGCATGGTGATTACACCAACGATGACGACGAATTTGCCCAACTCGCGCACCATTCAAAAGTTGCGCGAGTCGCGCGGAGGCACAAGCTTGAAACCGAATGCCTGTACAATTCCGAGATTATTACGAGACACTCGGCGTGCCGAAGACGGCCGGCGAAGAGGAGATTCGCAGCGCCTTCCGCAAGCTGGCGCGCAAATATCACCCCGACGTCGCCAAAGACAAAAAGGCAGCTGAAGAAAAATTCAAGGAGATCAACGAAGCGTATGAGGTGTTGGGCGACCCAGAGAAACGAAAGAAATACGATCAACTGGGCGCAGATTGGGATCGACCGGGCGGATTTCAACCACCCCCACAATGGGGTCCACAACCGTCGGAAGGCGGATATTATCAATGGGGCGGCGATGGCCGCGGCGTTCAATTCGAATTCGGCGGGACCGGCTTCAGTGATTTCTTTGAAGCTTTTTTCGGCGGAGGCCGCGGCCGTTCGGCTTTCGGTGGATTTGGCGGACGTCAGGCGACAGCGGAGCGCGGGGCAGATGTCGAGGCGGACATCATGGTTACACTGGAGGAAGCGCTAAACGGATCGACGCGAACGGTGTCACTGCGCCGGGCAGGCTCAAACAAAGTTGAAAACTATCAGGTCAAAATCCCGCGTGGCGTTCGTGAGGGCCAGCGAATTCGTCTTGCCGGCCAAGGCGAAGCCGGTGTGGGCGGAGGAAAAAGCGGTGATCTGTTCCTGCGGGTCAGGCTTGCGCGCCACCCGGATTTTTCGGTCGATGGCAGCGATTTGATTCACGAGGTAAAGATCGCGCCCTGGCAGGCCGTGCTCGGCACCGAATTGCTCGTACCCACTCTCGAAGGGAAGGTGCGCCTGAAAATTCCGCCAGGCACACAGGGCGGTCAGCGGTTTCGTCTCCGAGCGCGAGGTTTACCTGGCGTCTCGGGAAAGCGCGGCGATCTCTACGTCGTTGTTCAGATCAACGTGCCGAAGAAACTGACTGAACGCGAACGCGAAATCTGGAACCAACTGGCGAAACTACACGGCGGGTAGGTAGGGGCGGTTCACCCGAACCGCCCGCGGGCGATTGCGGTCAATCGCCTTACCTTTGCTGGACAGCCCAGCCACAATTGCGATTAACTGATTGTATGAAAATTTCGCTTGGCTCGGATCACGCCGGTTTTCTTTATAAAGAAAAAGTTAAAGACCTGCTCGGCACTCTTGGACACGAGGTTAAAGACTTCGGCACATTCAATGAAGACCCCGTGGATTATCCGCTTTTTATTCGCCCGGCGGCGGAAGCAGTCGCTCGCGGCGAATGTGAACGCGGGATCGTGTTCGGTGGCTCGGGCAACGGTGAAGCAATGGTGGCCAATAAAGTCCATGGCGTGCGTTGCGCGCTTTGCTGGAACGAAGAGTCAGCGCGTTTCTCGCGGCAACATAACGACGCCAACGTGCTTTCCATGGGCGAGCGTCTGATTCCGGAAGATCTGGCGCTCACAATTGTGCGGATCTGGCTCGAAACGGCTTTCGAAGGCGGCCGGCATGAGCGGCGGGTGGCCATGTTAAACGCGATGTAAGGTAGGGGCTGTTCACTCGAACCGCGTGGGGCGATTGAGGTCAATCGCCCCTACCTGATCAATCGGTCGGCGCAAACTGCAATCAGGAAAACCGCGCTGACGAATGCGTTGCTTTGGAAAAAAGCGCGATTGATCCCAGTGAGATCCAGCTTCTCGGTTCTGTGCTCGAAAAAAAGCGCTGCTCCAATGAGCGGAATTGACCAGTAATAAACCCGGCCAAGTTGTGCCACCACGCCGAAAGCGATGAGCGCCACAAATGTCAGAAGATGCAATAACTGGGCCAGGCGAAGACTTCGCGCGATTCCAAGTTTCACAACAAGCGATCGAATATCTTCGCGTCGATCGAAATCATAATCTTGCGTAGCATAAATGAGATCAAACCCTGCGACCCAGCAAATTACGCCTGCCGCGAGCACGACTGGGGCAAGATCGATCCGACCAGTTTGCGCGATCCATGCGCCGATCGGTGCGATAGCCAGCGCGAGGCCGAGAAAGAAGTGCGTTGCGCTCGTGAACCGTTTTGTGACGGAATAGAAAAAAATCAGAGCCAGCGCAACTGGCGCAAGAATCAGAGTCAATCGATTGATTGCAGCCGCCGAAAGGAGAAAGCCACTGGAACTGACTGCAAGTAACACGATCGCTCCTGACTTCGAGATAAGCAGGTGACGCGAAGCCGTGCGGGGATTGCGCTGGTCCAGCGACCAGTCAACCAGTCGATTAAAAAGCATCGCTGCGGTGCGCGCAAACACCATGCAGACGACAACCAGAACAAAAATTCTCAACGACGGCCAGCCGTTCGCGGCCACAATGAGCGCCCCTAGAGCAAATGGCAGCGCAAAAATTGTGTGCGAAAAACGAATCAGTCGCAGAAAACGCGACACCCGTCCGCCGACTCCAATCTCCTCCCCTGATTGATGCATGCCGAAAGATTTCTACAGAAAGCAGCGAAGAAAACGAAGGTTGTAGTGGCGTTGCGAGTCCCTCGTTATCTTTGTTTTCTTCTGTTAGCCAGTCGACGGGCCCCGGCGCTCGCGCCCTACCCTTCCGGATTCACCGGGAAATGTTTGTTCTTGAGATGCTCCGGGATCTGCCTGGTTTGCTCCATTTCGACTTTTTCGATCGCGGCATTCAACTCGTCGTACGCTTCCCGACTCTTCGCGGCGCGGCACATGTAAGCGGTGGCATGCGCCAAAGGAATTCGAGCTTCGGGCATGCCGACGAATTCCACCGCTTGTTGTGTCGCGATCGCGAGCGGCAGCGCTTCCGGATCGGCGAGGCCGATGTCTTCGCTCGCAAAGATCACGATCCGTCGCGCGATGAAACGGAAATCTTCGCCGGCATGCAGCATTTTGGCGAGCCAGTACATCGCGCCTTTTTCGTCCGATGCACGCATGCTCTTAATGAAAGCACTGATCGTGTCGTAGTGCGCGTCGCCGGCGCGATCGTAAACCACGGCTTTTTGCTGAATGCTTTCTTCGGCGACCTGAAGGGTAAAATGAATTGCGTCGTTATTTCCTTTTGCCGGCGTGGTGAGGACCCCGATCTCGAGCGCGTTTAGACATTTGCGGGCGTCGCCGTCGCTAAGCTTTGCGAGATGCCGACGCGCGTTCTGGTCCATCTTCACATTGTAATTTCCAAGTCCGCGCTCTTTCTCGGCCAATGCGCGATCAATCAACACTTCGAGTTGCTCGACTTTGAGCGGTTCAAGTCGAAAAACCTGCGATCGCGAGACGAGTGCGCTGTTTACATAAAAGAACGGATTGTAGGTGGTCGCGCCGATGAGGCGAAGAGTCCCTGCCTCGACGTCTGGCAAGAGAATGTCTTGTTGTGCCTTGTTGAAATGATGGATCTCATCAACGAACAGGATCGTCTTTCGCCCGGACGTGCGCAGACGATTCACGGCTGCAGCGATGACCCGGCGCATCTCCGCGACATTGCTTTCCACGCCGCTAATCCGGATGAACTTTGCGTGCGTCATCTCCGCAATGATGCGCGCTAATGTGGTCTTGCCGGTGCCGGGCGGCCCGGAGAAAATCACCGAAGGCAAACGATCGGCTTCAATCGCCCGGCGCAATAGCTTGCCAGGCGCCAGAATGTGCTCCTGGCCGACGAGCTCATCGAGCGAGCGCGGACGCATGCGCGTGGCAAGCGGCGCACTATCGGCGCGCTCGACTTCGACATCTTCGTCATCTCCGAAAAGATCCTGCACGAGGGAAATTACGGCGCGCCCGTGACGCAGGCAATCATGCCTGCAAGTCCCCTAGTAAGCAGACAGGATTAGGTGCATCACGGCAGCATAGCCTTCGTCCCGATCTTGAGATAGCGCAACGAGCCAGTTAGGCTCGATGGCGCAAAGATGAAATGCATTCTCGTTCCAATCGATTTTTCCGACGTCACACCGCCAGTGATCGATCTGGCCCGAAAGCTGGCTAAGGCTCTCGACGCGGAGATCGATCTTGTTCATGTAAAAGAAATCACTGCGGCGGCAACGCCGGGCACACTCGGCTATGGCTTGGCGGGAATGCCTGAGCTTGCGCCGATGTCGGGTGTGCCAGTTCCAGCCTTTGAACCGATGCCGGAAACAATCCCAGAGGACGAAGGTCAGACGTCGAAGCTCGCCAAATGGCAAGAAGAGATCGCTCAGGACGGTATCAAGGTCAGTTTACACGAACCGGCTGGAGTGGTGGCCGAAGAAATTTTGAATCAGGCCGATGCGCTTAATGCCGATCTCATTGTGATGGGCACGCATGGGCACGGCGCCATATATAACTTGCTGGTTGGAAGCACGACTAAAGGCGTATTGAAACATAGCACTCGTCCGGTGCTCCTGGTGCCAGTCCAAAATCTTCGTAAAAGGGTTTGACCTCCAACGGTTAATTCTCAACCCCCAGGACGCTTTAATATGCGGTCATCCCGAACGAAGTGGAGAACCTCAGGGCGGCGGATCACACAATCTACTGTGCGTGATCTGGCTTTGATTGGGTGGTCCTTCGCTTCGCTAAGGATGACGTTGTAATTGGACGTTGCCGCTCACTTTTAACATCTTGGTGATTGCGATCGCGCGATTGCGGCTTGCCTTGCCAAGCCCGGATAAGCGAAAAGCCGATGGATGAAATTCCTGAACGCGCCACGTCAGCCATTTGTTGGTTTGTCGCTCGCGGCTGCAATAGGAATTACCATCGCGGAGGTCTTTCCCCTCCATGGCGCCGCCTTAGTCTCGGTGACGATCATTCTGGCGATCTGCACCTTCATCGTCGCGTGCAGACCTACGCTGCTAGCGACTTACGCCATTGTTGCAGTTGGCTTTTTCCTGCTGCACAACCTTGAGACAAGCAATACGGAAGGCGAGCAACTTGCTGACGAACTTGGCGGCCGATCGCGAGTCGTCACGGCCACCGGGTGCGTCATTACTGAACCAAAGGTCACTCCCAGCGGGTTCGCGACTTTCCTGCTAAAACTCAAGTCGATCGAATTTGGAGGCCGGAAACAACCAACACGCGCTGTCTGGCAGGTTCGTTGGAAAGGCGCCCCGAGATTTGGCGATGAGCTAAAGCTTTTTGGAATCGCGGAAGTGATCGAGCCGCCGCGAAATCCCGGCGAACTTGATATGCGCTCTTATCTGGCGCGTCATGACATTCATCGAATGCTCTTTGTTCGTTATACGGAGGACGGCGCTCTGATTCGACGCGGCGGCGGTAACCCTGTTCTACGCCTGGCGCAGAAGTCGCGCGCATGGATGCAGAACGCAATTTGCAGAGGGTTGGAGAACGCGCCTGAGGTGCAAAATTTTCTCAGCGGAATCGTGCTCGGCCTCAGGCACCAAACACCGGAAGATATTGAGGAACCATTTCAACAAACCGGCACGCTTCACCTTTTCGCTGTCGCTGGTTTGCACGTGGGAATTGTTGCCGCGCTGTTGTGGATGCTGGCAATGGTCGCACGGCTCTCACGTAAATGGGCGGCTGCGCTCATCATACCTCTGCTCCTGTTCTACGCCGCAGTCACGGGATTACACGTTTCGAGTATAAGAGCCGCGGTAATGAGCTCGATTTTGTTGGGCGGTTTATTTTTCGAACGCAAGGTTTTCGTCCTCAACAGCCTCGCTGCGGCGGCGTTCTTTCTCCTCTGCTGGAACACGAACGAACTTTTTTCGACAGGTTTTCAACTCTCCTTCGCAGTCGTTGGCGCCATCATATTGTTTGCCGATCCATTTGCGGAATTCTTGCAGGGCTGGACCGCTTCAGATCCTTTCCTTCCTCGAAGTCTGTTGCGCGGCTCGCGACGTCGGATGCACGCCGCCTTTGAATGGCTTTGCCGCGGAACCGGCGTTTCGCTCGCGGCATGGCTCGGTTCGCTGCCGCTGGTGCTTTGGTATTTTTACATCGTCACACCGATTTCTTTGGTGGCGAATTTGATCGTGGTGCCGATTGCTTTCTTCATTCTCGCGATCGCGCTTCTTTCCCTTGTTTCGACGCCGCTTCTCCCCGGAGTTGCGGCGATCTTCAATAATGCCAACTGGCTTTTGGTACAAGTGGTGATGGCAATCGTGCAATTCCTTGCGCATGTTCCGGGTGGGCATTTCTACGTCGAACATCCGCATTGGCCCGAAAAGCTCGTTGCAAAGATTACGGTCCTGGATGTCGGCGCGGGAGCTGCCGTTCACTTGCAAACTGGAAGCGCGAACTGGTTGTTGGACTGTGGTAACGAGCGGACTTACCAGCGGGTCGTCCGTGAGTATTTGCACTGGGGGGGGATAAACCGCCTTTCCGGCTTGCTGCTCACGCACGGCGACGCGCTTCATCTCGGTGGCGCAGCACAATTGCTAGACGATTTTCCTCAAATCCGTGTTTTAGATAACGCCGCACCCGACCACTCAGGCGCTCATAGAAACGTGCAACATTTGTTTCGAGAACGCGGAATCAAACTCGACAATCTGTTCGCGCGAGACAGTTTCAGTTTGTCGCGCGATGTCACCGCGCACGTCCTGTTCCCTCCACGAAACTTTAGCTCACCGATCGCCGACGATCAGGCCTACGTTATTCACTTGGTAGTCGCGCCGGCGACCTGCATCTTGTTTATGTCGGACAGTGGTATCAAGACGGAACAGGCATTGTTGGCGAGCGGTTTGAATCTGCAGAGCGACATCATCATCAAGGGGCAGCATCATTCCGGAGAATCCGGCTCTGACGCATTCCTCGACGCCACGCGGCCGCGCCTGATTATTTCCACTTCGCGGGACTTCCCTGACTACGAGCGAATCAGCGACGCCTGGGTAGAGAACATACGGAAACGCGGCATCAAACTCTTTCGTCAGGATGACGCGGGCGCAGTGACACTGAGTTTTCGTCGAGACAGTTGGGAAGCGCAAAGTTATTTCACCGGCGAAATCTTTCGCAGTTCCAACCATTGAATGGGCGCGCCTTTTTCCCGGAAGATGCGTCCGAATTTACTCTGCGGTAGATCGATATCAGCCTCCTCAATTGCAAAACCGGGATTTGATTCGGCGATCTCCTTAATTTTCCAAAAGTAATCGACGTCATCTGTTGCAATGTAAATGCTCCCATTTTTCTCGAGTGCGGCATGAATCGAGCCAAGAAAATTTGGCGTCACAATCCGGCGTCGATGATGACGGCGTTTTGGCCATGGATCAGGAAACAACAGATAGAACCTTTCAACCGATTCGGCCGACAACAGATAACGCACTGCATAGAAACTTTCCATCCGCAGTAGCCGCACATTATCCAATGTGGCGGCTTTGCGCGCCGATGTGCGCACTCGGTTGAGCAGCCGTTCGATCCCGAGAAAATTCTTGTCCGGCATCCGCCGCGCCAGCGCGCAAAGAAACGAACCATCGCCGCACCCAAGATCGACGTGCAAAGGCACTTTGCGTCCGAAAATCTCATCGAGATCCAAATAATCCGTGAGCGATTCGACTGTAATCAGCCGAGAAGGGACGTGCCTGCGGTGAGCTAAGCTACCCTCATCCGCAGGCACGCTGAGGAGAAAGTGAATCAGGGAGGAATCCAAGAATTCTAATGAACAGGGAGACAATGCCGAAAGAGGCGTGCCGGTTTTGATGATTTGGTCTGGCCCGCATTGAATTGGTTAAGACCGGTTTATGACGGTCGCCCTACCGATGGCAAGCAAAAAAATAGGCTGAGTTATTCACAACGCGCGGATTGAGAAGCTGTCTAACCATCGAAAGTATGAAGCGAACACTTATTCTCTTGCTCAGCTACGCGTTGATTGCTGCGTCCACTATCGCGAGTAGCCAGGGACAAAATTCTTCTCCTGCGGAAACCAGAACCGCGATCTTTGCGGGCGGCTG
>DATIOX010000050.1:0-2120 GCA_035472675.1 Candidatus Dormiibacterota bacterium | reverse complement strand
CACTGAGCAACTGTCTCTCTTGCAAAGGGTGCACACCCGAATGCCCCTCCAACGTGAATCTCGCGCTGCTCAAGGCAGAACTGATGCACGCACAATATCAGCGCGACGGTTTGCCATTACGCGAGCGACTTTTCAGCAACGCCGATTTGTTAGGCAGGATCGGATGTGTGATGCCGTCCCTGGCAAACCGCATTTTGCATTACAGGCCGGTCCGCATCGCGATGGAGAAAGCAATTGGAATATCCGCGAGACGTTCCCTGCCGCATTACGCAAGCGAACGATTCGATAAGTGGTTTGCGAAACGTGCTGCAGCCGGGGTCGCCGACCCCGGGAACCCGTCCGCGCTCACCGCCCGCGGCTACAACGGCGCTCATAGGGCGCTTCGACAGAAGCGAGGCCCTATCATTCTTTGGGACGACACCTTTGTGCGTTACCACGAACCACACATCGGAATTGCTGCGGTCAAAGTGCTGGAAGCGCTCGGGTTTGAGGTTTCGCTCGCAAAGAACCGGCGCTGCTGTGGACGACCGGCGTTTAGCCAGGGAAATCTCGATGCCGCATCAAAGCTCGCCACCCACAACATCTCTCAACTCTCAACTCTAAACTCTCAACCATCGGCCTCGCCGATTCTTTTCCTCGAGCCATCGTGCTGGTCTATGTTCGTGGAAGATTATCGGGAGCTAAAGATCAAGAACTCGGAGACCGTAGCGAGCCGCTGTTTTCTCTTTGAAAAATTTGTTGAAGATTTGCTCGCGCAGGAACCACACGCGCTTCAATTCGAAAACTGTTCCGCGACAGTTGCGATCCACGCGCATTGCCACGCCAAGTCGATCATGAACCCTGCTTTCATGTGCAGACTTGGGGAACGCTTGCCCGGCAGAAAAGCCACGATGTTGGATACGGGCTGCTGCGGAATGGCAGGTGCATTCGGCGCCCTCGCAGAGAAGTATGACCTCTCCGCTCAAGTAGCAACGGACTTAATCGACAAGATCGATAATCAACCGCCCGGGACCCAGATCATCGCGTCAGGAACAAGTTGCCGGCATCAGATTACCGATCTGACAAATGTACGCCCGAAGCACATGGCGGAATTGCTGGCAGAAGCGCTCGTTTAGCTTCAAAAATTGTTTAATCTTCGTTGAATGCTAATGACTATTTGGCCAAAATTGCGTCCCCGACTTGTCAGACTATTTTTTTGTCGCATCAAGTCCACAGCGAAAAGCAAGGAGAACGAAACGCCGCTAATAAACGCCTTTTCGATTCAAACGATGCGCAATGATTGTCCAGATCGAAAAATAGCACAAGACAATCCGTCAAATAATTGCGCGAAGTTGAAACTCATCCCATGTCCACCACTGGTGTTGCTAGCACTTTTACTCGGGGTTTGCCGGGCGAGCCTGGGACAAGGTGACGCCAACTTAGAAGCACCGGGTTTAGCACCTTTTCCTACTACTTTGGCTGCCGGCAACATCACGCTCTTTCAGAATGTCCGCATCTTCGATGGTAAAACTGCCGTGCTCTCGGCCCCTTCCAACGTGCTGGTTCGAGACAACAAGATTGAGCGAATCTCTCTGGATCCGATCGCCGTCGATACAAATGCCAATGTCCGCGTTATTCCAGGGAATGGACGCGTGCTGATGCCTGGTCTTATCGACGCGCATTGGCATGTGTTTATGGCGGCGACACCCCAGACGCTTCTTATGACCGCCGACGTTTCTTACCTTCATCTGTTGGCTGCTCGACAGGCTGAGGCGACGTTGATGAGGGGTTTCACCACAGTGCGTGATTTGGGTGGGCCTGTGTTCGGGCTCAAGCGCGCCATTGACGAAGGTGTCATGATTGGTCCGCGCATTTATCCTTCCGGCGCTTTCATCTCGCAAACCTCAGGACATGGAGACTTTCGGTTCCCCTTCGAGGTTCCGCGGACGCTGGGCGGTCCCCTGAGCCACTCCGAGGTCGAGGGCGTGGCAGCCATTGCCGACAGCCCCGATGAGGTCCGCCTGCGGGCCAGAGAACAGTTGAGAGCGGGCGCGAGTCAGATCAAGCTGATGGCAGGTGGTGGCGTCAGCTCGCCTCTCAATCCGATCGAATCAACCCAGTATACTGAAGCGGAGATTCGC
>DATIOX010000049.1:0-11792 GCA_035472675.1 Candidatus Dormiibacterota bacterium | reverse complement strand
CCGGCAGCCCTGTTGCGAGAAGCGTTTGTCGGTTCGGCGGCTAACCCGTCTTACGGCCTCACATTTTGGTTAAATCGACAGGCACCAGACGGGCGCGAAGCAGACATGGAACGGATGATCGATTTACCATGGCAAAGCGCGGAGTGGACCGGTGTGTGCATCTGCAAGGACGCGCCGTCAGACATGGTGGTAGCGCTTGGCTCGCATTATCAGCGGCTCTTTATTATTCCATCGCTAAAAGCCATCATCGTGCGGCAAGGATTGGAAGCACGGTTTTCCGACGCGCACTTTCTGCGGTTAGTGCTGGGCCGCGTTCAGTTTATCGGTATGCAGGATTGACTTACTCGTTCGTCTGGCAAACGATTCCCGATAGTCCTTATGAACAAATTCACCATCGGTTGCGGAGTGCTACTCGCAATCCTGCTTTTCATTGTCGTTATTGCGGCCCTCACAGTGGGCGGCAGTTATAATCGTCTCGTTCGTTTGCAGCAAACCGTCGATCAAAGCTGGGCGCAGGTGCAAAACGTCTATCAGCGGCGCGCAGATTTGATTCCGAATCTGGTGAACACGGTTTCAGGCGCGGCGAATTTCGAGAAATCGACGCTAACTGAAGTGACGAATGCGCGGGCAAGTGTTGGCCGTGTGCAACTTGACCCAAACAGGGCGCCTACCGATGCAGCGCAACTCGAACAATTCCAGGCTGCGCAAGGACAGTTGAGCAATGCGCTCTCGCGCCTGCTGGTGGTCGTGGAGCGGTATCCGGAGTTAAAAGCTAATCAGAATTTTCTTGGTCTTCAGGCGCAGTTGGAAGGCACAGAGAACCGAATTTCGGTCGAGCGCGGGAACTTCAACAACGCTGTGCAGAACTACAACGTGGCAGTGCGCAGTTTTCCGACAAACTTGATTGCGGGAATGCTCGGTTTTCCGCCGCGACCATTTTTCACTGCGCAAGCGGGCGCGGAGAAACCGCCGCCTGTGCAATTTAATTTTGGCCCTGCGCCGACGCCTGCCGCTAATTTGAATCAGGGCCCCGCGCCGACGCCTGCGACTGCCGCGTCGCCATAAGGTGATTCTCAATCTTGCGGTAGTAGCGGGCGGGTGGCCCGCGATGCAGCAGCCCACACGGCTGCCGCTGCAAATATTGCGCGCCAAACAAGTCGCTGTGTTGGTCGCAGCGTTCTTTGCATTGCTGGCAACAAAGTCCCAAGCCGCCGAAGTCATTCCGCCGAAACCGGACCGGTATTTCAACGATTATGCCGGCGCTGTCTCCAAATCCGCTGCACTGCGTTTCAATGAAGAGCTTGCCCAATTTGAGCGGGAAACGTCGGATCAGGTCGTGGTCGCGATCTTTCCGAAGATGCAGAGCGACTCCGATATCGCAGATTACACGCAGCGTGTCGCCCAGGCGTGGGGCGTCGGCCAAAAGGAACATCGCAATGGCGTTGTCCTTTTCGTGTTCGTTCAGGATCGCAAAATGTTTATCCAAGTCGGTTACGGCTTGGAAGGCGCACTGCCCGACATCACCGCGTTCGATATCACCGAATACAGAATCAAACCACATTTTCGCAATGGCGATTACGAAGGCGGGATCGCCACCGGAATCGATTCGATTTTTAAGGCGATTCGCGGCGAGTATAAGGGATCGGGTAAGACTGTTGCGGAAAAACATCGTGGTGGTGGCGCTTCGAGTATTTGGTCCTTCATCATTTTTCTGATGGTGCTGATCATCATTTCGAGAATACTGCGGCGACTTGGCGGTTGGGGTTATTCGTCACGTGGTGGTGGTCCCGTATTCTTCCCGGTAGGTGGCGGCGGTGGCGGCTCGTCTTCGGGAGACGGCGGTGGCGGCGGGTTTAGCGGATTCAGCGGCGGAGGCGGGAGTTTTGGCGGCGGAGGCTCGGGATCGAGTTGGTAGCAAAATGCGAACCAGAGAGTTTCTCAGCAAGCTTGAGCATGATCGGATTGTGAGCGCGATTCGTGAAGCCGAATCAAAGACCTCCGGCGAGATTCGCGTTTACATTCAGCGCGGAAAATTGAGCGCCGATCCGCTGATCGTTGCACAGAAAAAGTTTCAACGTCTCGGAATGCACAAAACTCGCGAACGCAATGCCGTGCTGATTTTCGTAGCGCCGCGAGCGCACAAATTCGCCGTCATCGGCGATAAAGCGATTCACGAAAAATGCGGCGAGCAATTCTGGTGGCAGGTCGTTAGTGGAATGAGGACGCATTTTCAAAACGAGAAGTTTAGCCGCGCTATCGCCGAAGCCGTCGAGGAAATCGGCAAGGTGCTGGCGACGCATTTTCCGAGAACGTCGGCAAACGCAAATGAGTTATCGGATGAGGTCGTCGAAGGCTAACTAGTAGAGGTCCGGCAGTTGCAGGATGCCGTCTGCTGCTCGGGAATCGCGCCCGGCGGTCAGGCCTTACCAAATGGCCGCTTGCAAAATCGCGGATTTGGCTTTTATTCGTTACTCCGCAGCGAGTTTTTTAATTACGCCGTTGGTCCCTGGGTCTCCGTCGCTGGACGTGAAGCCGCACTCGCCAGGGGGAACCCGGCGAAGAAGATGAAGCAATGGAGTATTGGAGTGATGAATTAACGGACTTTGTGTCTTTACTCATTACTCCAATACTCCACGACTTCATCACTCTAGAAGAAGATTATGCCAATCCGTTACGGTCGTTTTGAGATGCCGAAAGCTCTCGCCAAAGACGAGAGCACAGCCACAGATACTTACGCCAAATTCACCGCTGAGCCGTTTGAGGCCGGTTATGGGCACACCGTCGGGAATTCGCTCCGGCGGGTCCTGCTTTCCTCTCTGGAAGGCGCCGCCATCACCGCAGCAAAAATCACGGGCGCGCAACATGAATTCGCCACCCTTCCAGGCGTGGTGGAGGACGTGACCGACATCGTCCTCAACCTCAAGAAGGTAAAATTCAAGCTCGATGGCCAGGATCACGAGCCGAAGAAACTTTCCCTAATTGTAAACAAAGAAGGCGCCGTCACGGCCGGCGACATTCAAACCATTCAGGGTTTTGAAGTGCTCAACCCCAAGCAACTCATTTGCACTCTGGACAAGAAGCACAAATTCGACGCCGAACTGGATGTGCGCGTGGGTCGCGGTTTTGCCACTGGCGAGGAAAACAAGCGCGCAGACCAGCCCATCGGTCTGATTCCGATCGATTCGATCTTTTCTCCGGTCACGCGCGTGAAGTACGCGGTCGAAAACACCCGTGTCGGTCAACGAACCGATTACGACAAGCTTATCCTTGAAATCTGGACCGACGGACGCTTGTCGCCGGACGAGGCGTTGCTCCAGGCCTCAGCCATTTTGCGGCACCACCTCGATGTGTTCGTGAACTTTAACGAAGAAGTGATCGAGTTCGACCAGACCCCTGCCGGCGTGAGCGAAGAAAACTTGAAGCTCAAGAAACTGCTCAACATGAGCGTCAACGAAATCGAGCTGAGCGTGCGCGCAGCCAATTGCTTGAATAATGCGAACATCACTTCAGTAGGCCAGCTTGCCCAAAAGACCGAAGCGGAAATGCTGAAGTATCGTAATTTCGGCAAGAAATCGTTGAACGAAATTAAGGACAAACTGCAACAGCTCGGCCTGGGCCTAGGCATGAAATTTGAGCCCGGGCTCCTGGACGTTCCGGTGAGCAGCGATGGTGCCGCTCCGAGCGGAGCGACTGGCGAAGAGTAAGCGTCAGAGCGAGGATCACGTTCGTCGCGTTATGAGACATCAGAAAAAGACGGTCAAATTGGGTCGCACGGCTGAGCATCGCAAGGCGCTGCTAGCTAATCAGGTTTGTTCCTTAATCGAGCATCAACGCATCAAAACCACGCTGGCCAAAGCGAAAGCAGTTCGTCCGCTCGCGGAACGGATGGTCACGCTCGGAAAAAATGGCTCGATCCACGCCCGCCGCACCGCTCTGGCGACGCTGCGCCAAAAGAATGCGGTAAAAAAATTGTTCGATGACATCGCGCCGAGATCGGCAGAGCGCAATGGCGGATATACCCGCATCGTGAAGCTTGGCCAGCGTAAGAGTGATTCCGCTGCCATGGCGTTCATCGAGTGGGTTGATGTAGAAAAGGTGGTTGAGGAAAAACCAACGGAAGGAAAGAAGGCGAAGCCTAAAGAAGCTGAAGCCAAGCCAAGGGAAAAAGAAGCCATCCCCGAAGAGCCAGGAGCCGGGGAGCAGGCGATGACGGAGGAAAAGCCTGCTGAAGCGCCCGCACCGGCCGAGGAACCGCAGCCGAAGAAGAGGCGCTGGTTCGGCCGCAAATCGGACGTCGAGAAGTAATATTCGAGGCCCGAATTCGAGGTCAGCCCTTCAAAAACCGGGATGCCATCGAGTTCTGTCGAAACTTTGCTGGCAAATGCTTCCTCGCTGCTGACGCCGCTAATACTGGTGAGCAGATCAATTCGGGTTGGAGCACGTCCGAGCGTTTTCAGGCGTGGATCGCACCAAAATATCAAGATCGCCTGTCTAACGCGGTCGCCAATGCAAGGTGAGACTGTGTGCACCGACGATGACGTAATCAAGGCGGCGGGAGTTGAGTAATTCTAGAAACTCTCGCCAGTCTTTGCTCAGGCCCATGGTTTAGGAGCTCCACCAGAATGCGAAGACGTTGGTTGCCGGTAAGCTTTTTGTAGAAATCGCGGTCCGCTTGTTCAGTCGCGGCGAAACTGCGAAATTTCTTTGCCGTCTTTTCCACAACGAGAATACAACTTGGCAGCTACGCTTTCCGAGCGAATTTGATCGAAACTGGATGACTCCCAATCCCTACTTGTTCATCGTCATTTTCATTGGCGTAGCGTTGGTTTTTCCATTGATGCCGCTTGCCCTGGCTTGGCTATGGCGGCGAATTTTTCAACCCCCGAAACCGGGCCCACAAAAAAACGCGATTTACGAATGCGGCGTCGAATCGATCGGTGAAGCACAAATCCAGTTTCGCTCACAGTACTATTTGTACGCGATCATTTTCCTTATATTTGATGTGGAAGCGATCTTTCTAGTGCCATTCGCAGTGGCTTTCACTGGTTTGCCTGTCGGCGCGTTCATCGCGATATTGGTTTTCCTGTTGCTCCTGATTGAAGGGCTCGTTTGGGCTTGGAGTAAAGGATGTTTGCAATGGGAAACGATAAAGCTTGAACCGTCACGGCGTTAGAGCGGAGCAATGAGCGAAGGAATCGACGAAGACTTGCGCAGCAAACTGCAGCAACAGGGGGTCTGGGTGACTTCGATGCAGGAGCTTTACAACTGGGGACGCAAGAACTCGATCTGGCCGCTCCAGTTCGGACTCGCTTGTTGCGCGATCGAGATGATTGCGACCGCGGCCTCGCGCTATGACATCGCTCGCTTTGGCGGAGAAGTTTTTCGGCCATCGCCGCGTCAGGCGGACCTGATGATTGTCGCAGGCACGGTGACCAAAAAAATGGCGCCACAGATCGTGCGCCTTTACAATCAAATGGCCGATCCGAAATACGTGATTGCGATGGGTGCGTGCGCCATTTCCGGCGGCCCATTCAAGCAAGGCTACAACGTCCTTAAAGGAATCGATCGTTACATTCCAGTCGATGTTTATATTCCCGGTTGTCCGCCGCGTCCCGAAGCGCTTTTACACGCATTCATGGAGTTACAGGGCAAGATTGACGAGCAAAAGTTGAGCGGCGCGAACAAAGCTGCTCATCTCGATCGGGAACAGCCGAGCGAGTTCCCCGTACCCGCATTCGGCAAGCACGATCTCGAGCCACCGGTGAATGCAAACGTGTTTCGTCCACCGGCGATCGAACGCGCCTAACGAATGGAAGGCTTGGAGCAAATCAAAGCGCGGATCGAAGCCGCCGTGCCTGGCGCGAACATCGAGATCGTGCAAAATGCGAGCCCATCACAGCAGCATTCGCTTAAGATCGACAATGAACATGCGCGCGATGTAGCGAAGTTTCTGCGCGATGATCCTGCACTGCGTCTGGATTTTTGCTCAAACGTCACCGGTGTCGATTGGGTAGATCGCACCGTAAAGAAAACGGTGAAGGTAAAAAAAGTCGTCGATGGAGAAGAGAAAGAAGTCGTTGAAACGACCGAGGAAAAACTCCCCGCCTACCTCGAAGCTGTTTATCACCTTTACTCGATGGCCCGCAAACATGGACCGGTCATCATGCGAATGCGTACGGCAGACCGTGCAGAGAATGCTTATCTGCCCTCGCTGACGCCGGTCTGGCGGAGCGCAGAATTTCAGGAGCGCGAGATTTTCGATCTCTACGGAGTCCGGTTCGACGGCCATCCCGATTTGCGTCGGATCTTGATGTGGGACGAGTTCGAAGATTATCCGATGCGCAAAGATTATCGGGAACCGGACGATTACGAATACGAACCGACACCGCACGACGATGTGCTGGAGAAAGCGAAGGGACATTATGCGTCCCGACCACAGAGCGACGGAGCGGAAGGCATCGTTGAAGGGTTGAAGCAGGTATGACTGCGACCGTTCAAACACTCGAAGCAATGGAGCGGCCACCCGTCAGCATGGGCTCGCGACTGGAGGGCGAGCTACTCGAAGTTTCGATGGGCCCGCAGCATCCGTCCACGCACGGAGTATTCCGGATGAACGTCGCCCTCGAGGGTGAGATCGTGCGCAAGCTCAAGCCGGTCTTCGGATATCTGCATCGCAATCATGAAAAGATTGGCGAGAACGCGAGCTATCTCGGCTCCATGCCGTACACCGATCGGCTTGATTATTTCTGCTCGATGACCAATAACTGGGCCTATGCGCTCAGCGTGGAAAAACTGGCCGGCATCGAAGTTCCCGAGCGCGCTGAATATCTTCGCGTGATTCTCGCAGAGCTGACGCGGCTCCAGAATCACGCGTCGCTGCTGGGATTTTTGCTAAACGACATGGGCGCCTGGGGGACGCCACTCATGTACGCGTTCCGCGAGCGTGAAAAAATTCTCGACTTATTCGAATCGCTTTCGGGTTCGCGCATGATGTGCGATTACATGCGTTTCGGCGGCTGCCGGGTGGATGCCAGTCCCGAGTGGCTGGCGCGTGCGAAGAAAATTGTCGATATTTTTCCGCGCTTCGTTGACGAGCTGGAACAATTGATCGTCGGCAATGAAGTGGTGATCGCCCGTACGCAGAACGTCGGCAAACTTTCGTCTGAGCTTGCGATTAGCGCAGGTATCACCGGTCCAATGCTTCGCGCATGTGGCGTGAATTACGATGTGCGAAAAGTGGACGGTTATGGATTCTATCCGCGCTTCAAGTTCCGGATTCCATTAGGCGAACACGGTGACACTTACGATCGACTTATGATGCGCGTGTTGGAAACGCGCGAGAGCGTCGGAATTTTGAAGCAGGCATTCGAACAAGTTCCTGCCGGCCCGATCATCAACCCTAAGGTGAAAATCCGCGCCTTTCGTCCGCCGGTTGGCGAAGCTTATGGCCGCATTGAAGCTCCCAAAGGCGAGCTCGGTTTCTACCTGATCAGTGACGGTGGACCGAACCCGTACCGCTACCGGGTGCGCCCGCCGAGTTTCATCAATCTGACCGTGCTGGAAGACCTCTGCCTCGGCCATACCGTGGCCGATGTGATGGTAATTCTCGGCAGCATCGATATTGTAATGGGAGAAGTGGATCGGTGATCCCAAGGACACGAGTTAAAGAGTTAAAAGAGTTATGATGTTACAAGGGAAGAAAGATTGGGTGGAAAGAACCTTTGTAACTTTTCTAACTTTGTAATGCTTATAACTTTGACGGAATCATGATCGGCACAGGCATACTCAAAGGAATGGCGGTTACCGCGCGCAACTTTGTCGGGAGTTATTTCGACAAGGAGCGGCTGATTACCGTGCAGTATCCAGAGGAGCGAAATCCGCTTCCGGAGAATTACCGGAATTTTCCGTTTCTCGTTTATGACGCCGACGATCCGAACGCAGGCTTGCGTTGTGTCGCGTGTAAGATTTGTGAGAAGGAATGCCCACCGCAATGCATTTATATCATCAAGAGCGAAGACAAGAAGCCCGATTACATGGGCAAGCCGCAGTTTTACCCAAAAGTCTTCGACATTGACATCTCCGTTTGCATGAGCTGCCAGATTTGCGTCGAGGTTTGCCCGTTTGAGGCGATTAAGATGGACAAGGAATTCGAGCTTAGCCGTCGCGAACGCTTTGATGCCTTGTTGCTGCGCAAGGATGATCTGGCGAAGTCTAACGACTATTATCGTCGCATCTCGCCAACCGATGCGGCTGAAGTCGATGCGAAACTGACGGCTGCAGCTGAAGCTGCTGCAAAAAAGAAAGCTGCCGCGCCTGTCGCGGCGAAGCCTGCTACCCCGGCCATGTCTCCCACTGCAACCAGGCCGTCGCCATCTGGCGCTTCATCGTAGAGGCAATTATCAACTCACGCTGGGGTCGCCACCGTCATTTGCAATCGCTAATTGGAAATTTACAATTCAAACGAACGCATTTTACGAATGGAAAACAGGTTTTTCTTACGAAACCTTCGCAGTCAGGAATGATAAGTAGAATGCCTCTCATTCTAGCACACGGACGCGCCAGACCTCGGATTCCGAAATCATCGATTTCAAGGCATCGCTTTCGGTTTCAAAACGTGGCGACTTTACGAGGGGAAAATAGGTTTTTGGCGCAAAATCTCTTTTCGCGCGATGGACGAGCAGAATGCCCGTCACTCTAGCTCAAATTCTAGCACACGGACGCGCCAGACCTCATCCCAAGATGCAGGACTATTCTGGTCTCAATTCATACGCCTCTATTTCGGCGAGGTAACGAGTGCCCAAACGTAGCCGTCCGGGTCAGCGACAAAGGCCTCCGTTTCCCAACCGTATTTTCTCGGCTCTTGCGCAATCCTGTAACCAGCTTTGCGCGCCCGCTCGATCGTTGCTGCAACATCAACAACTGCCAAGTGCGGATACATGCCCCAACCTGGACGAGAGTTGGTGGGGCGTTTTTCATCCCAATCCCAATGACCGCTGGAAAGAAATACGCCCACGTTGCCTGACTGCATGATCGCAAAACCGTTATTTTGGGATTTGATCTGCAAACCGAGGAAGTCATGGTAGAAAGCAATCGACTTTTTAGGTCTGGTACTTCCAACAGAATGTGATCGACCTTTGGCGGCGACTGTTCCTGGGCTGTCGCTGAGAACGCGCACGAAAGAACTGCAACACAAATCGCGAGCTGCCCCCGGAATTTTAGTCGCTCCTTCATCGACAACTACAGGTAAGCACGCAGTTGATCAGGCGAGCCTTCCAATGCGAGCATGGTAAACTTTGTCGCCCTCGCGCCAGGTCGCCGTTGCCCAAGGGCCTTGCTGAACTAATTTTTCGCTCGGCTTTCAGCGTGCGCCAGGTCGCCGCGGATGCAGGCGCGGTGACGAGATGAACCAGTCCGCCGTCTGGACGTATAAAGCAGATCACCGAAACCGGCAGTCCATTCCACGAGAACGTCTTGCAACCGAGGCTCTGCAGCTTCTCAATGTTTGCGGGTAATGTGTCCGCGGCCGGGGCCCGATTTGTTTTCAACCACGCAATGAGATTGGCTGCGCTGTGAGATTGAAAGTCGAACGTTGATCGACCATTAGCCAGCGATGAAACTGTCTGCAGTGCTTCTGTCTGCCAGCCGACCAACCGTAGCCTGGTCATGTCTCGCAGAATCTTTGATCCCACAAGCGCGGCTAGCAATAATGCCGCAGCCAGTGCCAACTTGAGTAATGGGTTGGTCCAGCGCAATGGACGGCTGACTTTTGCCCCGGCCAGAATGCTTTGATGCAAACCAGGTGGCGGAGCGACGCCGTGCAGTTTCTCCGTTACCGCAGCATCGAAGGCGACTGATTCTTGGAACCAACGTTCCAAGGTTGGATCGTGCCGCGCTTGAGCGAGCGCTTCGGCAAAGCGCGGATCGTTTGCGTCCTGACCGCCCGGCCGATACGCCTTCAAAATGAATTTGGCTTCCTGATTATCCATGTCGCTCCCCTCTTTTCTGTGATCCAAAACCGACGACTTTATTCCCGAGAACTTCTTCCTGCTTCGAGAGCAGCCGCTGACGCAACTGTGTTTTGCCCCGTGACAGCCGCGACATTACCGTGCCGATCGGCACTTCGAGCATGTCCGCGATTTCCTGATATGAAAATTGCTCCAGGCAAAAAGCGTGAGCGGCCCGCGAAACGGTTCTTCCGCTTCGCTCAAAGCTTCCAAGACCATTGCGCCGTCCAGCGCGTTTAGGCAACGCGGATTCTTGCGGAATTGGAGCAGGCCCGTCGGGTGCCGCTAGCTCACGCGACTACCAAGGCGACGAGTTTTTCATTCGAAGAACGCCTCGTTGTATGGACGCAGGTCGATTTCCAGACTCCAAGCGCTGCGGTCCTGCTGGACGAGGCTCCAATAGGCATCTGCGATCGCATCCAGTTTGAGCAACGGTTCTTTAGCGGAAGGTTTGTAAGTCTTGCGAACCTTTGCCGTATCGATCACACCGTCAATGATGATGTGTGCGACGTGAATGCCTTTTGGCCACAGCTCGACTGCGAGCGATTGAGCCAGGCCGCGCACGGCGAATTTTGCGCTGCTGAATCCAACTGCTCCGCCGCGTCCCCGCATCGAGGAAGTTGCTCCAGTAAAAATGATTGTGCCTGCCTTGCGCTCAAGCATGTTCGGCACAGCCTCGCGCACACATAGAAATGCGCCAAGGGCAGCGACGCGCCAGGAACGCTCGAATTCTTCCGACGTGGTTTTCAATAACCCTTCGCCGAGTGAGTCGCTGGCATGTGCAATGAGGATGTCGATCTTACCAAATCTTTCTCGTACTTTACGAAATCCGGTGGCAACCTGTTTCGGGTCCGAGATATCTGTAGGAACTGCTAACGACTGTGGCCCGAGCTCATCGCTTAGTTTGCTGATGAACTTAGGCGAACGCGCGAACATTCCTAAGCGGCAGCCTTCTTTGGCAAGTTTGCGCACAAGCGCTGCCCCCAAACCTGGTCCAACACCGGCGACAATTGCCACCCGCTCATGCGTTTTGTCAGTCATACCGTATTAATTCGCATTCACAGTGAGATTCATTCTTAACAAAAACTTGTGCTGGGAAACGCAGCGCATGTCATACAATGACTATCGCAAAACTACGCTGCGAGCTTTCCGCGCTTCGCTGTTTGCCAAATGGTAACGCAAACAACTTGCTGATGGTCCAACCCGATTGCAACCGCTAGGATTCAGTTGTTTTGGCCGCCGAGTGGTCCGATTAATCTTCTGGCGTATCTGCTGCTCGAGATAGACGGCAAAGCGGTGAAGCCGGAAACAAGCCTCTCTTTCCGTCGGGTTCGAGTTTGAAGTCGTAATACCAGGAGTGCAAACGCTGCACCGGTACTCCACATCGGAAAAGAACTAGAAAAAGCAGATTACGCAGCGTCACTTCCCCGAGGCACTTTCGCCCCAAGTCTTCTTTTGAAAGAAAACGCGCCCGGATCCCCGTTCAAACGCCTCGAAATGTTCCGGATTTTGCTGGTAGTATTTTTGATGATAATCCTCTGCGGGATAAAATTTCATCGTCGGCAAAATTTCGGTTACGATCGGTTTCTTGAATTTCCCGGAATCCACCAGCTTTTCCTTTGAAGCTTCCGCGATTTTTTTCTCTTCGTCGTTTCCATAAAAAATCGCGGCGCGATAACTCGGGCCGATGTCGGTGAACTGCCCGTTAGATTGGGTCGGATCGATCTGTTTCCAATAGATGTCGAGCAACTGCTCGTAGGAAATTTTTGCCGGATCGTAAACGATCTC
>DATIOX010000048.1:0-5013 GCA_035472675.1 Candidatus Dormiibacterota bacterium | reverse complement strand
ACCTTTTCGATCGACGGCATCCAATCGCAGATCAATTCCGCCATCTCCACTTCGAGTGGATTCGGAATTCCAAAACTTAAGCCGCGGGTGGCAGCTTCGCGCACAGCATCCACGACGACTTTCGGCGCGTGACCGAGGATCGCCGGGCCCCAGCTTCCTACGTAGTCGATGTATTCCGTCCCATCGACATCCCAAATCTTCGCGCCCTTCGCGCGGGCCACAAAAAACGGAGCGCCATCCACATTGCGAAACGCGCGCACGGGCGAATTCACACCTCCTGGAATCCGTTTCTGCGCGGCTGCAAACAGTTGTGAGGAGCGAGATGTCACCGGCCAAGATACCGTTAGATCGCTTGCTCGCGACGGCTTTCGGCGTTGAATCGTTAATCATTTCACTAATCACCAATCACGAATCACATTCGTTGGCGCGAATCGCTTCGCCGCGTTGACACACTGTGCTGCCACGTTACGCTCATTGCTCGCACAAATGGCGGGGTAGCCAAGTGGTAAGGTCGCGGTCTGCAAAACCGCTATTCGCGGGTTCGATTCCCGCCCCCGCCTCTTTTCATAGGTAAAACTGCCGAAAATGGCCTGTCAAATCGGCGTAGTCAGAACACTTTTCAGAACAAATCCGGCGACTTCAATGCTGTTTAGGATTGTGCGGCTAAGTCGTTTTAGTGTATTGCCAGTGCCTTCCCCTTCTCTAATTTCAGCGGAGATAAAATGCCGTGGTGAAAAAAGAAGGCTCTTTTTTGGTCGAAGGGTGGCCGCCGGGGATGGGGTATGCCCCCGCTGGCGGACACCGCTCTACCCGCCAGACCGCGGACAGATTTTTGATAAATAATGTCGGCCAAGCCTAAACGCTCGAAACGAGTCAAGGCCTCTGCTGAACGACGGCAACCGGTTAGAGCGCGCAAAAAAGCAAGTGAACTTGGAAAGACTCGGTGCGTGGCGTGCGATGCGCAGTTTGAGTCGGCCATAAAGATGGTGGTCGTTCGTGATCGGGTACACCACCTTGAGCTGTCATCAGTGCCGAAGCCAGAGCGATACTGCCCGGAGTGTCAAAAAATAGCGAGGAAACAGCTTCAGTTTCCTCTATTGCGAAGCACGAATGAGGCCGATCAAAAAGGGGGTCCGATACTTCCGCTCGCACTGATCGGTTCACTTTCCGAGCATTGGGCGCGCATCGGAAGTCCCCTTCCTCTTTGTACGGATTTTTTGTCGCAAGATGAAAATCATGAGGCACGAACAGAAATCGGGCGGCGACTTTTCCAAATTTTTCACTTGGCCGATAATGGCGACCAGAAAGCGTTAGGATTGTTGATTGATGTCGCTACGCACGCAGTGCAGGGCTTAGAAGATATTGCACGTCGCCAACCTCACCTACTTCGACCGTTCGCACGCAAGTCCTCGTTGTGGCCATCATTCATTGGAAGAAAAACCAAAGCTCTTGCTGTTTTGCATAAAAGACGTCTGCGTCAACTGCAGATTGGCGCAGATGCTCCGTATCGCGGGAATTGGCAATTCCAAAGCGTCGCCACATTAACAGCCATCTATATGCAACGCTGGTTGAAGATTAATCAGTGGGGGTTGCGCTTGCCTTCTTCTGATGGGCCTGGCGCGGCATCCAAATGGTTCGACGTTGGATGGCAGCGCCCTGCTCGTACGCACCAATGGTCATCCGAGGAAGACAAATTCTTGAAACCACTCGGCCAACGCGGGCTACCGCGCATTGCTGAACGCTACAAAAGGGGCAAGCTGCCGAAACGGAGTGAAGCGGTTAATAGGCGCGCCGAAATTAGGCGACGAGTGAAGCAGGCGTACATGGGACTGGTTCGGAATGTTCTGTCTGCATAAACCGATCATCAACTTAGAGAGACAGTGGACGTTGAGATTCGCTGCATGGTTCCGCCATGCAGACAACATCGTCATCTGAAACTGATACACGAAAGAAGCGGGTTTCCGCCCGCGTCGAGGAATTATTAAAGGATCGGGACCGACTGCTTCCTGTTTGGGTTCGCAGCCCGAAATCGGGGCCAGAGTTTTACTCCGGTTTCACGCGGAGCAAGCTCTTGCTCGCTTTGTGGAACCGGCGTTTGACTCCCAGAAAGAACTCGTAAAGAGGACGATCGTCCTTGCTGAATTTGGTCCAGGAGAAGCCGATTTCGGTCTTTGTGCGTCTTGCCTCGGTCTTGGTCATTACCCCTGTCGGAGGCGCAAGCCGCTTCTGACGAAGCTTATCGAGTGCTGACAAGCACGAGAGTTTTATGAGGTCCCAAGTAAGTCCCTGCACCAATCCCTCCCACATGATTGCGGCGAGTGCGACGAGCCAAGGATCTGCCTCATGCAAACTGTACTTAACCTGGACCTCGCGCTTTCGGTCACTTGCCTCAACCATGGGATAGAGAACGTCGAAGCTGACGGTGTAATGCAACAGATCAGTGAACGCTGAGCGGCTCTGGTCGCTGCGCACCGGGACGTAAATCGCCTTATCATCCTTCGACGCAACTACGTCCGCTTCCAGCGACTTTGGATTAATGCGGATGTAGCGCTTGCGAGGGCGGCTTAGGCCTAACGAGATAAAGCTCCGCCACGGCTCAGGACAAAGTGGCGGCTCTTGCAAGTACTCTTGCTATGCAGGACATCCAAAGAGCGACGCCGTCTGAGCCGTTGGCTGCAGCGTCTGGTTAGGTCTCCCTCGCGCGCTTTCAAGGCTTGGCCTCCGCTTTCGGTAATCTGATCGGCAGCTTGATGTCGTCAGCCTCAGGTGCCCCTGGCCCGGCATTGGTATTCTGCGCAACAGCTACCAACCATGTGTTGTTTTGCTTCTTTGCCACAATCGTCATAATGCCGAACCGCTTAGCTCGAGGCGACCCATCGGCATTCTTGTCCCCTTCGATGGTCCAGCTCCAATGCACGACCGCTTCATCTGGTCGGACAAAGCGCACAATTACCTCGAGTGGTGTATTCGTGGAGTTGCGAAAGCGGCCAGACAATAAACGGGTGTGGTACTTCTCGAAATCTGCACGCCCATGAAACCAAGCTCCCCCCACCGTGACGAAGTCGACGTCGTCAGCCATTATGGTGGCGAGTTGATGACCGTCGTGCTTTGCCCACGCTTCGCAGAATACGCGCGGTAGAGCGCGCACAGCGTCTTCGTCGCTTTTCGTCTGCGCGTCGCCGCTTGTGCTGTAGCTCAGCACTACCAATATCACGCAAAGCGCTCTCATAGACCTAACGAGAAAGAGATAAGCCACGGGTAGGGCCGCTCGCAAACATGCTCGCGTTCACTTGATCAGGATCTGTTGGCTTCATCGATTGGTTAGATTCTCAACCAGGGCACCTGTCTAACGTTCCCATTCTCATCGACTCGGAATGCAAAAAGATCCAGACCTTTAGCGCCTGTGCTGGTGTACACAAAAACCTCGTACCTCTTTCCGCGCTTCAGGCGCAGCGGTCGCTGACTTTCTTGTAGATCAGGATATTTCGCGCCATATGTAATGTAGCGGAGGCGCTGCGCTCCTTCGGCGCTCCATACCACGCGTGTTGAGCCATTTGATTGCTCCTCCCGCACCGTCACGGCCGTCACGGTAAACTCTTGGTGCTGGCGAATTATGTCGCCAAGGTAAAAAACAACACCCTGCTGCAGGCTGCCAACAGGAACGACGTCAATAACGGGTTGGAATACCGAGCACGATGCGAGCAGAACCATGCTCGCTGCGATAGCGCATGTCGAAGCCGACAACATATAACGGAAATTGGACGGCAATCCGTCATCTATTTCTGTCTGCACCGAGGGAAGTGTCCGTTAAACGGCGGCAGGATGACAAGCGTATTCAGAACCGGCCAACATTAAGCACGGTGGTGATTGAAGGAGCGATCAAATACGATTAATCGAGAATGATCAACACGAGACGCGCAGCGAAGCCGACTGATGCGAAACAGTTCTAGTGAAACGATCGCTCCTCGCAATCGTAATCTGGTCATCGATCGGCATGCTGATGACTGCGACTAATGTTGCGAAAGCGGGGCCTTTTGGAGATTTTTTTAGGTCGATACGTAGCGCGATGGCGCATCCGAAGGAGAGGCCGCGACCGCACCGGAGCAGCCGGAGCAGTCACAAGCATAATGAGACGTCACCGGCCGATGCTTCAACTAGTCAGACTTCCGGCAGCCCAGTCGCTCTGCCTCCTGAGTCGCGCGAAATCCGCATGGCGAAGGCAGCCTGGAGCGCGAGTCATCCAAAAACCGCCCTGCTTTATGGAACTCTTGGGCCCGGAAACCCGGACTTAATTATCAGTCCGTTTGCGCCAGAGAGCGGTTACATCGACGTCACTGGTTTTCCGCCCGGAAGCGAAGTAGAAGACCCTTACACAGGTAAAATTTTCCTTACGCCGTAGGATCGGCAATGGTTAGACTCCCATCGCGCTCTCGACGGTAAGGCGCGAACAATCTGGATTGTTGACACACATCGCGGCGACGGAAAACGTTTCGTTGTGCACGGCGATGAAAAGCTAACGGCGTTTATGGAATTGGAATCGGCAGTTGAGCCGTTCAGTGCTTCTTCCTTTTTGTAAGAGTGAATGAAACAGTTTTACCGGCGGTCGTATAACTGCCCTTGACAGTGGACCTGGCATCGCCAGACGGGTCGATCTCTAACAAAACCTCTTTCTTCGCGCCCTTTACTGGAGCAAATCGCATCTTGCCCGTTCCGATCTCTCCATCTCTGCCCGACAAATAAAACTTTGTTGTTTTTCCGTTGGCGGATTCGGTGATTTTGACATTGCTGGCCTCCACTTGGCTTTGGCCGAACTCAAAGATGATTTTCAGGCCAGCCGTCTTCCCCTTGTAGAACACGATGTCGGAGGATTTTGGCTCAGCGGAAGCGAAGGGAACGCCCAAGCGACCAACGATAAGCGTCACAGCGACAATCAAAGATCGATAGTTCATACAACGAGCCACAAGCTCAGTCCCCCGGCAAGCGCAAGCAAGTTTATCACTGTTTGAACCGGCC